>DATLYB010000089.1:0-9328 GCA_035575215.1 Chitinophagales bacterium | reverse complement strand
TTGCCATTGCCCGCAGGGCATGGTGCACCCCGGCTGATATTCTGAATACCCGCAGTTGGAAAGAGGTGAAGATGTTTTTTGAGAGGAAAAGGAAACTTTTGAATGCAGAGGCTTCAAAGTAAGGAAGCATAGACGGGTTGAATTCGGTTATTTTTCAACTCCAGAAATCTACAAGAGGGTAGAAGCGGTATTTTGCCGATGAATTTATTATTTGTACATTTCACGTCAAATCCTCAACCTATGAAAACTATTAAATTTTTTTCGATTGCATTTGCAGCAGGTTTGTTTTACGCCTGCACGAATACCGCCCAATTAGAAACCAATAAAGAAATTGCCAGGCGCGGCATTATTGAAATCTGGAACGAAGGAAAAGCCGAAGCAGTGGACGCACTGATTGCTGACAATTTTGTTGACCATAACGCACCTCCGGGGCTTCCTCCCGGAAAGGACGGGTTCAGACAATTAGTGAATATGTACCGAACGGCATTTCCGGATGTCAGCTTTGTGATTGACTTCCAGGTTGCCGAGGGCGACAAGGTGGCAACCCGCTACACTGCCACCGGCACACAAAACGGTGAGTTGATGGGCTATCCGCCATCGGGGAAACATGCGACTGTAAGAGGTATTATCATCAGCAGGATTGAAAATGGCAAAATTGTCGAGTCATGGGAAAACTTTGAGATGTACGAAATGCTGGTGCAAATCGGAATGCTTCCCGCGCCCGGCAGCAATCCGCAGGCTGCAGTTACTCGCTTTTTCAATGAAGCGATTAACCAGGCAAAGGCGGAACTGCTTAATGAACTGTTGAGCAATGATTTTATCAGCCACAATTTTCCCCAGCCCAATTCCAATAAGGAAGCGATGATTGCCGGATGCAAAGAAATCCTGGCGGCATTCAGCGGAATGAAAGTGACCGTAGAAGACCAGACCATATCGGGCGACAAGGTATATACCCGCGGCTACTGGACCGGCAGACACACCGGTGTGTTTCAGGGTATGAAACCAACCAACAAAGACGTGAAGGTGGAGTTTCAGGACATCTGGCGTGTGAAAGACGGACAGCTTGCCGAGAATTGGGTGACGATGGACATTGCAGGGCTGATGCAGCAGATAGGCGGGATGGCAAAACGATAAATTCCTAAAAGAGAATTTCCGCTTCAAATTGAAGCCGTAAACAGCAAATCAATATCGGTGTACTTAAGGTTGAATCGTTCGCTCAGATATTTGTTGGTGAGGCTGCCCCGATAGATGTAAACCCCGTGCCGCGTGCCGGCATCGTAATAGAGATATTTTTCCAACCCGCCAAACTCGCTTGCCTTCAGCAGCTTGGAATGCAGGATATTGCTGATAGCGTAAGAAGCAACTTTTGAAACACGGGAGGGGATATTGGGAACGCAATAATGAATCACATCATACTTGGTGAAGGTAGGGTTTTCGTGCGAGGTCACCTCCGAGGTTTCAAACACACCGCCCTGGTCAATGCTCACATCAATAATCACCGACCGCGGTTTCATCTGCGACACCATCTCTTCAGTCACAATGATGGGTGTTCTGCCCGATTCGGAGTGGATAGCACCCACTACCACATCTGCCGTGCTGATTTCACGCAGAAGAATGTCAGGGTAGATGCTGGAGGTGAAAAGCCTGCGACCGATGTTGTTTTGCAGGCGCATGAGTTTGTAGATATTGTTATCAAAAATTTTCACGTTGGCGCCAATGCCCAAGGCAGCCCGCGTGGCGAATTCGCCCACCACGCCTGCGCCAAGGATAACCACTTTTGCAGGGGGGACGCCTGAAATGCCCCCCAGCAGAATCCCTTGCCCGTTTTGCGCATTGCTGAGATATTCCGCGGCAATGATAATTACAACGCTTCCGGCTATTTCGCTCATGGAGCGAACAAATGGAAATGAGCCGGCTTCATCTTTGATATATTCCAATGCCAGGGTGGTTACCCGCTTGTTCATCAGCTTGATGATGTACTCGTCTTTGATGGTGGGAAGATGAATGGGTGAAATAAGAATCTGATGCAACTGCATCATGGAAATCTCTTCTTCTGAGAGAGGAGCAACTTTCAGGATGATTTCCGCTTCAAACACTTTTTTCACATCATACACTATTTCCGCGCCTGCCTCCGAGTAATCCTTGTCTTTGAAATGGGCGCCCTTTCCCGCTTCCGACTCAATCACCACCCGGTGCCCATTGGAAACCAGGATAGAAACCGACTCAGGGGTGAGCGCCACCCGCTGTTCCTGAAACAGTTTTTCTTTCGGAATCCCGATAAACATCTTGCTCGTCTTGCGTTTCAATTGCGCGGTAACCTCTTGCGGGGCTAGACCAAACGCTACCTCATATCCCGAAAAGGTTGATGAAACCGGTTTTTCTATTGCCATCTCCTCAAGGTTAAAGTCTGAAAAATATTGAAACGGGCTGCGCCTTCGCCTTAGAATTGCTGTCTATAAAATTTGCTCACGTAATAATCGTGATAATTCTTGAATCGTCCATCTGTTTTTCAATTTTCACTTTCACCGTATTTTCCGGCAGCACCGGTTCAATTATTTCGGGCCATTCTATAAAGCAATAACAATCTTTTCTTTTGAAATACTCATCCACCCCGATATCAAAAGCTTCTTCCGCGTTTTTAAGCCGGTAAAAATCCATGTGGTAGATGATGTTTACAGGGCTTGAAGGGTTGGTTATTTGATATTCATTCACGATAGAGAACGTTGGGCTTACAACATTATCCTTGCTTCCCAGCGAACGGCAAAGTGCTTTGATGAAAGTGGTTTTGCCTGCTCCGGGATTTCCGTAAAATGCGAAAAAAAATCGGTTCGTACAATAGCGCAGAAATTCGCTTGCAGCTTGATTAAGATGCCGGAGGTCGGGAATTCGGATGGTTGTCACATTCACGCTTGCAGTCAGGAGTAGCGCCACAAAGCCCGGGCGTTACTAAAACACTTTGAAAAATCAGGCTTGTTTTTTCAACAGCTCCATCACCGTAATTTCCGGCAGAATGCCGATTCTGCCGTGAAAGCCAATGAAGCCAAAGCCGCGGTTTACGTAAAGATATTGTCTGCCCTCCTGATAAAGACCTGCCCAATGCTTGTAGAGATATTGGCTGGGGCTCCATTTAAACCATCCGGGAATCTCCACTCCGAATTGCGCCCCGTGCGTGTGACCCGAAAACGTAATGTCAATGTCAGGATATTTTTTCAGGATTTCCCCGTCCCAATGCGAGGGGTCATGCGTAAGCAGCAGCTTGACGGTTGCATCCTCACATCCCTGGCAGGCTTTGGTCATGTCACCGTACGTTCGGAATCCGCGCGAGCTCCAGTTTTCAGAGCCGATGATGGCGAGCGTGTCATTGCCGCGCCTCAGAATTCTGTTTTCATTTAGCAGAAGATTCCATCCCAGTTTTTGATGGATTTCGATGAGTTGCCTTCGGTTCTGCGCTTTTCCCTCTTCCTCCTGACCGGGTGACCAGCGGATGTAATCGGCATAATCGTGATTTCCGAAAATGGAAAACACGCCTTCCTTCGCTTGTATTTGGTTGAATACATCAATGAACGGAAGCATTTCCTCCGCCCGGTAGTTGACCAAATCACCTGTAAAAAAAACGATGTCCGGTTTTTCACGGTTCACCATTTCCACACCTTTCTCCACCGAAGCTTTCGATACAAAGCTTCCTGAATGGATGTCGGATATCTGCACAATCTTCATCCCTTTGAATGAATCGGGAAGATGCGGAAGCCCCACTCTTACGCGGTGAATCTTATAATTGTAGGCGTTGCGCAGCATGCCGTGAATGCCCATGGCAAGAGGCACACCTCCTGTAATCAGTGCCAGTTGTCCGATAAATTTAGAGCGGGAAATAGGGGAGGCGCCTACCTGGTTTTCACTTGCCGGGGGAGCAAACAGACCGGTAATCCACCGCAGTAGCCTGCCGGTGTCTTCCAGTAAAAGAATCGGAATGATAATGATTTTTGCCAGGTAGATGAGCATGACGAGAGAAATCAAATACATGCGTATTTCAGGCGTCCATTTTTCAAAAGGAATGATAAAGGCTGAGGTGAAGATGCCTACCGTTATGAATGTAAACAGCCAGTAGCCGGTGTATGCAGCCCATTTACCCGCAGCCGAAAAGCTGCGCAGAGCCGAGCGCACTGCCTGAAAAGCATAAAAATCAATAAGCAATACAATTGCTATTACGATGAAATAAAATTTAATAAAGCGGTGCATGGGAAATGATGCCTGAAAAACGAATAACAATATTAGCACGGGAATTATTTACTTAGCGGAAACACACTGTATGAAGGGAACAATTCCGGCTTTCTTACTGTCACTTGCACATTTCACCGTATTCTCCCAGCTGCTCGTGGATGACGAAAAAGCGCCCACCCGGGCCGACACGCTGCGGGGCATGCTTTCACCCGCGCGTGTATGCTATGATGTCACCTACTATGACCTCACCGTAAAGGTGATTCCCGACAGCCAATCCATTGAAGGAACAACCACCATGATGTTTAAAGCCGTGGATAATTTTGAAATAATGCAGATTGATTTGTTTGAAAACATGACCATCAGCAGCATCTTGTTAAATGAAACGCCCGTGCACTACCGGAGGGAATACAATGCGGTCTTTGTACATACCGGAACCGTGAAAAAAGAAAGCAGCGGCATCTTGCAAGTTAATTACTCAGGAAAACCGCAGATAGCCCGCAAACCTCCCTGGGATGGCGGATTTGTGTGGGAAAAAGATTT
This sequence comes from Chitinophagales bacterium, assembly GCA_035575215.1. Lineage (GTDB taxonomy): Bacteria > Bacteroidota > Bacteroidia > Chitinophagales > CAIOSU01 > DATLYB01. The sequence goes on along the minus strand of DATLYB010000089.1, from coordinate 4,570 downwards.
GGAAGGTCATCCGTGGATTGCAGTCGCCTGCGAAGGAACAGGCGCCAGCCTTTGGTGGCCCAATAAAGACCATCTCTCCGATGAGCCTGACAGCATGAAAATTCACATCATCGTTCCTGATACGCTTGTGGCTGTTTCAAACGGGCGGCTGACGGGCGAAAGGTCAGCAGCAAACGGCTGGAAGCAATATGACTGGCGTGTGAGTTATCCCATTAACAACTACAATGTCACACTCAATATCGGGAAGTACGTTCATTTCACTGACCGCTATCGGGATAATGATGATGACCTGCTGCCGCTCAGCTATTATGTATTGCCTTACAATCTTGAAAGAGCGAAACAACATTTCGAGCAGGTGAAGCCGATGATGAAGTGCTATGAACGGTATTTCGGAAAATATCCTTTTTCACGCGATGGATACAAACTGGTGGAAACCCCTTATCTGGGCATGGAGCACCAAAGCGCCATTGCCTACGGAAACGGCTATGCAAAAGGATATGCTGGCATGGATTACTCCGGCATCGGGCTTGATTTCGATTACATCATCGTTCATGAAACAGGGCACGAATGGTGGGGCAATGCCGTGAGCTGCAGCGATATTGCCGACTTATGGATTCACGAAGGGTTTTGTACTTACAGCGAAGCTCTTTACGTGGAGTGCCTTTACGGAAAAGAAACAGCGCTCGCTTATGTCAATGCGAAAAAAGCGTATGTTGAAAACATTGAGCCGGTCATCGGCATCTACAATATCAACCGCGAAGGTTCTCCGGACATGTATAACAAAGGGATGCTGATGCTGAATACGCTCCGCCATGTCATAAATAATGACAGCCTGTGGTTCAGCATCATCAGGGGAATCATCAGGGAATTTTCGTACAAAACGACAACAAGCAGACAGATTGAAGACTACATCAGCAGAAATGCACGCATGGATTTAAGCTATTTTTTCGACCAATACCTGCGGCATTCAAAAATTCCCGTTTTTGAATACCGGCTCGGAAAGAAAAACAAATGGCTGGAATACCGCTGGTCAGCGGATGTGCCGGATTTCAAAATGCCAATGGATGTCACCCTAACAACAGGTTATGCCGGAAAAACTGTATTCGGCAGAATTTATCCCACCGCCACGTGGCAGAAAATCAGCCTGAATCTCGGGAAGGCGAAAAATGCTTTTAAGGCTGCCGAGGATTTGTTTTATGTGGAAGTGAAGAAACTTTGAACCAAATTTCAAGACCCGCTAAAGCTATGTGAATTCTTCAATCCAACTAACTGAGACGCTCCTGATTTTTTAAGCATGTTATTCTACAGCACAAGCAACAAATCTCTTAAAGTAAGTCTTCGTCAAGCAGTATTGAAGGGGCTTGCTGATGACGGAGGTTTGTTCATGCCTGAAGTGATTCCGGCATTGCCGCATGACTTTTTTGCAAATATCAGTAAGCTTTCACCCGTTGAAATTTCTTTTCGTGTTGCTGAAGCATTTCTCAGTGATGATATTCCTGGTGCTGAATTGAATGCAATCGTAAGCGAAACAATCAGTTTCCCCATCCCGCTGGTAAATGTCACAGACCATATTTTCTCGCTTGAGCTGTTTCACGGTCCTACGCTTGCCTTTAAGGATGTTGGCGCGCGATTTATGGCGCGGCTGCTCTCCTATTTCCGCAAGGAGGAACAAGGTGACATCACCGTGCTTGTCGCTACGTCTGGCGACACAGGAAGCGCAGTGGCTAACGGATTTCTTGGGGTGAAAGGAATCAAGGTGGTCATTCTTTATCCGGGCGGAAAAGTCAGCGAAATTCAGGAGAAGCAGCTCACCACGCTCGGACAAAACATCATTTCGCTTGAAATCAACGGTACATTTGATGATTGCCAGGCGCTGGTGAAGCGCGCCTTCTCCGATAAGGAATTGAACGAAACAATCACGCTTACCTCAGCCAATTCCATCAATATTGCCCGTCTGCTTCCGCAGACATTCTATTATTTCATGGGGTATTCACAGTTGCCAAAAACCAATCTGCCGGTGGTCATTTGCGTGCCCAGCGGAAATTTCGGTAATCTCACCGCAGGATTGATTGCAAAAAAAATGGGATTGCCCATCGGCAGATTTATTGCAGCCACCAACGTGAATGATGTGGTGCCGGAGTATCTTTCCACCGGCAATTATTATCCGCGCCCATCGCTCCGGACAATTTCCAATGCGATGGATGTGGGCAACCCCAGCAATTTCGCCCGGATGCTTGATGTGTACGGAAATGATTGGAATGCCATGCGACATGACATTGCCGGATTCCGGTTTACGGATGAAGAAACCAAGCAAACGATGCGGGAAGTATTTGAAAAGTATGGATACCTGCTTGACCCCCACGGAGCAGTGGGGTTTTCCGCGCTTAAAAAATATCTCAATCAGAATAAAGCATCCGGAATTTTTCTTGAAACCGCGCATCCCGCCAAGTTCCCGGACGTGGTAGAACCGGTCATTAATGGAAAAGTTGAAATTCCCGAACGCCTTGCCGCGTGCCTGTCAAAGCAGAAGCAGTCAATCCGGATGGATAATTCTTATGAAGCGTTAAAAGAATTTTTGTCGAATGGGGGCGTCTAATCGAATTGCAGTCGTTTCCACCAATAAATGGAAATACTCTGAAACGTTCATTCATGCGATGGTTACGAGGCTGCCCTATGAGGTATCATACCTTCACACCGGTTATTTGCCGACAAGATATGGTGACGATGACATCCCCTTTATTACCGGTAATTATGATGAGGAAGAATTAAAGCGTGCGATAAAAAAGTATTTGATTGAAAATCACATCTCGCTGGTGCTTGCCCAATACGGACCTTCTGGCGTCAAGATGATGGAGATGTGCAATGAACTGAAGGTGCCTCTTCTTGTTTATTTTCACGGATATGATGCTTACCGCCAGGATATGCTTGATAATTTCGGCAGCGCCTATCCTCAGCTGTTTCGCATAGCCGCAGGAATTTTTGCCGTATCACGCCATATGCAAAAGCAATTGGAGCGGTTAGGTGCGCCCGCTGAAAAAATAATTTTGAATCCCTGCGGAGCAGACTCTGAGATATTCCACTTCCACGATGCCGGAAAAAATCCTCCTGTGTTTTTATCTGTAGGACGCTTTGAAGCATCCAAAAGTCCGCACCTTTCGATTCTCGCTTTTTCAAAAGCTGTTAAGAAAATTTCCGGTGGCAGGCTTGTTATGGCAGGGGATGGCTATTTGCTGGAAGCATGTAACATTCTGGCAAAAGCATTGAAAATTGACAATCAGGTTGAATTCAAAGGAGTTATTTCTCAACATGAAGTGGCGGCTTTGATGGCTCAATCAAGAGCTTTATTGCAACATTCTGTCACCACACCGAGCCATGATACTGAAGGCACTCCGGTAGTGGTGATGGAAGCAAGCGCATCCGGATTGCCTGTAATTGCAACAAAACATGCGGGCATACCGGAAGTGGTCGAGCATGGGCGAACCGGTTTTTTGGTAGATGAGGGCGACATTGACGGGATGGCTGAATACATAGTCAAGCTGGGCAACCAGCCTGAATTGGCGACAGAACTGGGAAAGACAGGCAGTGAAAAAATACAAGCAGGGTACACCATTGCAAAAAATATCGAGATGCTCACAAAGGTGATTGATAACTTTCTCGCGCCCGGAATTAAGAGGTGAATATCAAAATTCATTTCTTGCACCCACTTATTTTGTCGCGATACAGGTGTTCGCTCAATTTGGATAGCTTTGCTGGCAATTTTACTTTGTGCTCATATTAGTTTTTACATCCCTTATTCTATCTTTCTGCCTGGCAGGATGCTCTCAGCAGGCAGAGTATCACGTAGGTCTTATCGGCTTTTACAATCTCGAAAATCTATTTGATACAGTGAATCAGGAGGATGTCGGTGATGAGGAATTTACGGCTGAAGGAGCGAAACATTACACGGACAGAGTGTATCGCGACAAACTTTCCAGGCTCTCTCAGGTGATTTCGGAAATGGGAACGGATGATTCGCCTGACGGTGTTGCGATGTTGGGAGTTGCGGAGGTGGAAAACAGAACCGTGCTGGAAGATTTAGTGAAAACCCCAAACCTCACAAAACGCAATTATCAAATCGTACACATAGACGGCAAGGACGAACGGGGTGTGGATGTTGGGCTGCTTTACAATCCGAATTATTTTAAGGTGACGCGCGCGATGTCGCTACCCGTTCCAACAGAAAAAATTGACACGGCTTACGGTCATACACGCGATGTGCTTTACATTTGGGGTGAATTTTTAGGAGAGGCAGTACATATTTTCGTAAACCACTGGCCCTCCAGGCGGGGAGGGGAAGAGGCTTCGCGCCCGTTCCGTGAACTGGCGGCTTCCGTTTGCAAGCTGAAAGTTGATTCGCTCACCCATCTTGACCCGAACGCGAAAATCATTGTGATGGGCGATTTGAATGACGATCCCGCAGATGCGAGCGTCACGAAAGTCTTGGGTGCAACGGGGAAAAAAGAGGATGTGAAATCCGGAGGTTTGTATAATCCCTGGTGGGCGCTTTACAAAAAAGGAATCGGTACGCTGG
>DATLYB010000088.1:0-14915 GCA_035575215.1 Chitinophagales bacterium | reverse complement strand
CTGCCGGAAGCTTCCGGTTACACCGGAAGACGGAGTGAGGCTGAACGGCAAACGACAACACTTTTATCATGAGCAATCTTTCACGAATTCTCATGGTGCTTGCAGTTTTGATGATTGGAGGCATCTTTCTGTTCCCGATTTGGTTCATCAAGCTCGATGCGCCTCAGTTTCCCGAGGGCGGACTAATCATGTACATCTGGGTGAATAAAATCACCGGCTATGAGGAAAATACGCTCAACAGCATCAATATTCTGAATCACTATATCGGGATGAAAAAAATTGTACCTGATGCCATCCCTGAATTGAAAATCATCCCGGCTGTGCTGATTGCCATTGCTATTTTCGGTTTGGCAGCTGCTGCGTTGAAAAAAAGATGGCTGATGATAGCATGGGTAGCGGTTTTCATTCTGGCAAGCATCATCGGCATCTACGATTTCTACACCTGGCTGTATGACTACGGACACAATCTTGACCCGCAGGCGCCTATCAAGGTTCCCGGCATGTCCTACCAGCCGCCCCTGCTTGGAGTGAAATGGCTGCTTAACTTCCGGTCAACTTCACTTCCTTATACCGGTTCACTGTTTGCCGCTATTTCGATACTTTTGGCAATAGGGGGAATTATGTACGACTATTTTGTGAACCGTCAAAAAAAAACTAAAAGAAGCACTTTTCGTCTTTTAAAATCATCAGAGGTTACGGCTTTAAAAAAAACGGAAGCTTTTTTTGCGAATGCAACTGCTTTCTTCCTCATCATGCTTTTAAGCGGATGCTCCGTCCAGCCACAGCCGATTGTTTTCGGAGAAGACCAGTGCCATCATTGCAAAATGACGATTGCCGATAAACGCTATGGTGCAGAGATTGTCACCCGCAAAGGGAAGGTGTTCAAGTATGACGCAATTGAATGTCTTGTATCATCCATTTACAAGGATGAGTCCATTGACACGAGCGACATTCATTCATTGTGGGTGATTGATTTCAGCGAGCCGGGAAAACTGACCGATGCAACGCAGTGCCTCTATTTGCAGAGCTATGATTTGCCCAGCCCGATGGGAATGTTTCTCACGGCTGTTGCCGACCGCAAAAAGATGGGCGAGCTTTCCGCCCTGCACAAGGGCGATGTGCTGAAATGGGAGGAGGTAATTACGCGCGTGAAAAATCACCAATTGCCTTCCCAATAGCTTCTTTTATGGCTGCAACTTTAAAGCGAACCTTCCCTTCCGGAAAAAAAAATCCGTCTTTTATTCTGAGGAATAGCAATTCAGCCACGACACCTCTCTTCCTCCGGGCAGGGATGAGGCTCCCATTTGTGCTCTTGATTCTTCTCTCTTTCTCCTCCACCTCCAAAACCCTCACCATCTGCCCTGCCTGCGAATGCACTTCCATCACTGCTGCCCTGGAAGAAGCCCATAACGGTGATGTGCTGCTCATCAAAGGCGGAGTTTACAAAGAGGGCAACATCATCATCGAAAAAGAAGTGGAGCTGATGGGAGAAAATTACCCCGTCATTGACGGAGAGCACCAAGGCGAAATCATCACCGTGCATGCGCGCAATGTAAAGATTAGAGGACTTCAGATTCAAAATGTCGGCTCCAGCTTTTCAAGAGATTTGGCAGCCATCAAGCTGGAGCGCGTGAAGAATTGCGTGATTGAAGACAACAAGGTGCTTGCCGGCTATTTCGGGATTTATCTGGGCTTCTCCCAGCAATGCGTGGTGCGCAATAATTATGTGGAGGGCGCGGCTGTGTCGGAATTCACCTCCGGGAACGCCATTCACCTGTGGAACTGCCGCAGCATCACGATTGAGAATAACTATGTCACCCGTCACCGCGATGGCATCTACCTTGAATTCTCCGATGACTGCACGATAGAAAACAACGTTTCCGAAAAAAATATCCGCTACGGACTCCACTTCATGTTCTCCGACAATGACATTTACAGGCGCAATGTCTTCTCCCGAAATCAGGCGGGCGTGGCGGTGATGTATTCGCACGACATCACCATGACGGAGAATGAATTCTCGCACAACTGGGGCGCCACCTCCTACGGCTTGCTGCTGAAGGAAATCAAGAACAGCAGGATTTTCAAAAACCGCTTCAGCGAAAACACCACCGGCATTTATGCCGAAGGCTGCGTGCGTGTCATCATTGAAAACAACGATTTTGAGCACAACGGCTGGGCGCTGAAAATCTCAGGCAACTGCGAGGATAATGATTTCATCGGGAACAATTTTTTGTCCAACTCATTTGAGCTGGGCACCAACGCCCGCACCAACATGAACCGATACGAAAAAAATTTCTGGAGCAAATACAGCGGCTATGATTTAAACAGGGACGGCATCGGTGACGTGCCGCACAATCCGGTTGATTTGTTTACCTATCTGGTGGAGCAGCAGCCGGTGTCCATCATCCTGATGCGCAGCTTGTTTATTGATTTGCTGAACCTATCTGAAAAAATGAACCCCATGCTCACTCCCGCTGCCTTCAATGACAGCAAGCCGCGGATGCAGCGGGTGAAATGGTAGTTTCAAGTTTGATGTTTGAAGTTGAACTTGCAATCTAACTTCAAACTGAAAAGTAAATATGGTTGAAATAAAATTTCTCGAAAAATCCTTCGGCAGGCTGAAAGTGCTGCGCGGGGTTGATTTAATCATCCGCAAGGGTAGTCTCACAGCCATTCTCGGTCCCAATGCTTCGGGGAAAACAACCATCATCAAAAGCATTCTGGGCTTAGTGATTCCCGACAAGGGCGAAATCATAGTGGATGGCATTCCCGTGAGGCGAAACTGGAACTACCGCAACACCATCGGCTACATGCCGCAAATCGCGCGGTTTCCGGAAAACCTTACCATCCGGGAACTTATCAGCATGCTGAAAGACATCCGCGGCAGCAATGGCAGCGCGGATGGATTGCTCGATTTGTTTGAATTGCAGCCGGCACTGAATCAATCCTTACGGAATCTCTCGGGCGGCACGCGCCAGAAGGTAAATGCCGTAATGGCGCTGATGTTTGACGCTCCGCTTCTGATTATGGATGAGCCTACGAGCGGTCTTGACCCGGTGTCGCTGATTAAGCTGAAAGAATACATTGTGAAGGAAAGGGAAAATGGTAAAACCATTCTGCTGACAACACACATCATGGGCCTGGTGGAAGAGTTGGCTGATGAAATTGTATTCCTGCTCGAAGGAAAAATTTATTTTCAGGGAAGCGTGCAGCAATTGCTCAGCAGGTACCGGGAGGAAAGGGTCGAAAGAGCTATTGCAAAAATGATGGAACAAAATCTTTTGAATAAAGACTGACAGACTTGAGAAAAATCTCATCTCACTACTGTGACAAACGCTGCTTTACTTTCAAACGATAGAGCATTGGCTGTCTTCATTTCCCTGAGCAGGCTGTTTTCAATGACCACTTCATTCACACCATCGCTAACTGATTCAGCCATTTCGTGCAAATGAGCGGTTGTTGTAAAGTAATCGTCTTTTGAAAGCAAATACTGCAGGAAGGGTTTGCCATCCGGCTTTTCAGCAGGTTTAAATCCTAATTGAGCATTGTATTTTACCGCCACCGCATTTCCCTGCATCACTTTGGCATATAATTTCTCCAGGGTGCAAAAAAGGAAGAAAAAATCAACCATTGCCAGGGAGGCAAGCACAGGAACGTGGCTCCCGAGCAGGTCCTTTTTCCACACGAATAATCCGGAATGTCCATGTTTATTCTTCCAATCAATGCCGGAAGTGTGTATCAGCCCCACCGGTTCGTTGCGATGCTCGATGACGAAATAAAAATCGCGCAGCCTGTCGAGTGAATGGAACCATTTCTGCTGCATTGCGGGTGTAATATAATCCTGAAATTCCATGAAGCTTCGAATCTCATCAGAGTTACGCCAGTTGCGAACCATTTCGATATGTTCCTCCTTCAGCCTGGTAAGCCGGATGCCGAATCGTCTGATGTGCATGGGTGAATAATTCGCTTAATCAGTTAGTTATTAGTTGGACGGTTGAGGGGTTATGATTGCGAATCTTCCGAAAGCTACGTATTTCCTGATTAACTGCTTATACCATCGGTAGTCGGGTTTTCGATAAAAATCATCAAGCAGGCAGCAGCAGTAGCTTGTTGGCAGCAGCTGTTGGCAAAAGGAAAGTGCGTAGTGCCGCTGTCTGCTTGCAAATTTTTCTAAAACCAGATTTGTATTGGTAAATACCATTTACTGCTCATCATTGAATTTCCTTAATCACGTAGGGCGGCTTGGATACTTCCTGCACGTAAATACGGCTGATGTATTCTCCAATTATTCCGAGGGAGAACAAGATAATACTGGTTGAGAATGAAATGGCTACAATAATGGTCGTGAATCCCACTACCACCTCGTCTCCTCTTCGCACTCTGTTGTAGATGTAAACGATGCCGCCAATAAAGCTTGCCAGAGATGAAATGAATCCGATGTAGGTCATCATCCTTAAGGGAAAAACAGTGTAGTAAACCAGATACCCCAGCGTCATCCTGACCAGCTTGAAGATGGAATAGCCCGATTTGCCTTCCGTTCTCCAATGATGTTCAACGGTGCAATAGGAAATATTGCTGGTGAACCATTGCAACACTTCATCCAGCAACAGGTATTTTTGGTTGATACCGCCCAGCCTGTCAGCCAACTCACCTGACAGGAGGCGGAAGGAAGAGCCTTGTCCGCTGGTGCTTGCCAGCTTTCTGAACAGCTTGTTAAAAAACCAGCTTCCCGCATTGCGGACAAACGAGTGTTTTTTCCCTTGATAAATGCCATAGACAAGGTCGGCATGCGACCCACGATAGGTGCTGATAAGCTTCTCGATTTCTTCTGGCGGGGTTTGCAGGTCGTCATCAATGGTAATGACAACTTTGCCTTCACTGTTATTGATGCCGCATAGTGTGGCTTTCTGCTGACCGCAATTCTGGGCAAGCCGGATAGCTTTGATGCAAGAAGGATAGGCATCCTTCAGATGCATGATTTCCTGCCAACTGTTATCCTTGCTTTCATCATCTACAAATACTACCTGAAACGAATTTCCCAGCCTGTCGAACAACGATTTGATTCTTTCAAACAACGGGCGTAATGTATGCCTGCTGTTATAAACGGGTACCACCACAGAGTAATCAACCGGCTTCATGGCGGCACAATTTAATAAAAATGCAGGCGGAAAGGGATGACTGCGTCAGCAGCTGAAAACAATTAAGAACACTGTTTGACGCTAAATCTTTAATAACAAACCATATCGGTGCAGACTATTCCATCGGTTTCAACATACATTGACCCCCACGACAATCCCACACCGAATCCCGAAAAAATCATTCGCAGCGGCTGGGTGCTTACCTGCTCCCTCAGCCGGCTTACTATGGTAACGGGAATGGTGGCTGAGCTGGTGTTTCCATAATCGCGGAGGGAATAGGGTACTTGACGGGATTCTAATTTCAGTTTCTTGCGGATGGATTCATTGATAAGAAGATTTGCCTGATGAAAAAGATAATAGTCAACGATAGTTCTGTCTTTACCGCAAAACTTCAGCAGCTCCTCCACATTTTTGGGCACTTCGGTGACGGAGAAATTAAAAACATCTATCCCGTTAAGTATCAGGTGCGTTTTGTTTCTGACAATCCCCTCCCCTGCGGTTTGATACTGCAGCGATTTTTCGGTCACAGGATGGCGGTATCCCCCATCGGGAATCATGATGGCTTCAAATCCTTTCCCGTTTCCCTGAAGGTTAAAAAAAAGCGGAGGGGAACCTGGTGCAATTTCCAATGCGGTAGCCGAGCCGGCATCAGAGAAAATCGGGGCGGTGCTCTTGTCTTTTTCCGAAACGGTGGCCGTTGAAATGTCGCCAGCCAGCAGCAGGGCTTTGCCTCTGCCCAGCGCGGCAAGAAGGCTGGCTGCCACCGCGATTCCATACACATATCCTGAACAGCCAAGGTTGATGTCGAGCGCCAGACACCCGCCCGGCAAACCCAATTTGTCTTGCAGGATGTTGCTGGTTGCAGGTGTGATATAATCGGGGGTTTGGGTCACAAAAATCAGAACACCGATTTCTTCCTTCCTCCAGCCCAGTGCGCTCAAAAGGGTTTCAGCGCTTTTCAGGCACAAGTCTGAGGTGCAGATGCCCGGCTCGGCAACTCTTCTTTTTTCGATTCCCACTGATTTCACAAGGAGGTCCCTTTCCCTGGGGCTAATAAGCTCCAAATCAAAATTGGATACCTCTGTTTTCGGAACACACGATGAAATTCCCGACACCCGGATATTTTGAATTGAAAAAAGAGCCATGAAAAGTTTTAAGTCAAAAATTTGAAGTTTGGGTTGAAAGTTTGAATTTAGCAAAAAGGATTACTTCGGACATTAAGCTGCCGATTTAAATCAAAGGCTGTGTCAGACCACAATCAGAAATCCATCAAGCAGGCGCTTGAGGAGGCGTTTGAAGCCATGCATCTTAAACAAAAAGTGGCAGAAACGCGCCTCATCAACTCGTGGGAAAACGTAATGGGGAAGATGATTTCGAAGCATACACGAAAAATTTTTCTTAGCAAAGGAACGCTGTTCATCTACCTCGACAATCCCGCCCTGAAAAACGAACTCACCTACGCGCGGGAAAAAATCATCGAACTGGTGAATGAAGCTGCAGGTGAAGAATTGGTGAAGGAAGTAGTAATCAAGTAAGCAGGCTGAAACGTCAGTTAATTACTTCGTATCAGTTCGCTGCGCATCCACGTATTCGATTTCTATTTCGAGATTGGGGTTGTTGGTGTTTACCTTAAACTCAACCCTGCGGTTGCGCGCCCTGCCCCGGGGGTCATCCTTGCCATCGGGCGTTTCATTCGGAGCGAGCGGCTCGGATTCTCCTTTGGAAAGCAGGGCAAGCCTTTCCGCTGCAATACCTTTCTTCATCAGATAATCAGCGGCTGACTGTGCCCGCTTTTTACCCAACTCGTCATTGTATTTATCGGAGCCTTTGCTGTCGCAATGCCCGGTGATTTCAAGCGTGAACTGCGGGTTTTCGGTCAGCACATCATATAAAGAGTCAAGCGTCACCCGGTATTGCCTGGTGATATCATACTTGTCAAACTCGTAGTATATCCTTTTCAGCCTGATTTTTCTGCGCACGATTTCTTCAATGAAAAACACTTTAAAAAGCGTGTCTTCCACTTCTATTTTGTTAAGGTCAACCACTTCTTCACTCCCCCAGAATCCCGGCTTAGTGGCATTGAACTGATAAACCTGTTCCGGCTCCAGTTTCAGAACAAAGTGTTCCATCGTATCTGTCTTGAAGGTTGAAAGCGGGGCAAGCGTTCCGCCATGCACGGTAAATACGCTCACATCGGCATCGCCAATGGGCACCTCCGGCTCGGTTCTCTTTGCAACATATCCATCGAGATAAATTTCCTTAATCATATCATACTGATAGATGTCATCGCAGCATGTTTCACTTTTCAATGAAAAAGGGCTGGGACGGTTGGATACAAAGAAGCCCCCTTCCTCTTCGCTGTCCATGAAGAAATACATGTCATCCACGCTTGAGTTGAGCGGATAGCCGATGTTCACCGGGTCGCTCCACTGCCCGCCACTGCCGTTGGCTGTGAAGACATCCATTCCACCGATGTTCACCAGACCGTTGGAAGAAAAATACAGCCGTTTGTTTTTGCTGTCATAATAGGGAGTGCCTTCATCCGATGAGGTGTTAATGGAAGCTCCGGCATTCACGGGCGTTCCAAACTTCCCGTTGCCGGTGCTTTCAGCATACCAGATATCCATGCCGCCCACACCTCCTTCTCGGTTTGAAACAAAATAAAGTGTTTCCTTCCCGTCAATCACTCCAATAGCGGGCTGTGTGCTGGTTGTTTTTTTCTTGTTGATTTCTTCGCCCACCGGTTCAGGCTCGCCCCATTTGTCACCCTTTTTTTTGCTTACCATGATTTCACAATTCATCTTCACCTTGCGCTTCTTCGGGCAGCAGCGTGTGAAATAAAGGCGCGTGCCATCGGGCGACAGGGTGCTGTTTCCCACGTGGTATTTGGGGCTGTTCACGGGTTCGCCAATCGGCTCGCCTTTCGTCCAGCTGTTATTTTCATTATGCGACAGATAGATTTTTGAATAATAGTCAACGCCCTTCAGTTGCTGCAGGTCAAGCACGCTGTCAGATTTGATGGAAGAAAAGTAAAGGTCATTGCCCGCAGGCATGGGCGCATAATCGGTAAACGGGTTGTTGATGTTTTCATCGAGATGCTCGATTTTCACGCGCAGCGGTTTTTCCATCAGGTTTTTCGCGAGGTCGCAGCCTTCGATATGCTTCCTGGCGAGTTCGTGGTATTCTTTGCTGTCGTCAGCGAGATAGCGGTTGATGAAAATGCTGAACTGCTCTTTTGATTCGTCATACTTGCCGTTGTATTTCAGCATGAGCGCATACCAATAGCGCGCCTTGGGGAAATTGGCTGAGTCGGCTTCCATCAGCGCCTTGTACCGCTTTTCTGCCATTTTGTAATCGCGCAGCATGAAATTCAGCTCAGCAATTTTTTCCATCGCGGATGTTTTCTCCGGCTTCTTCTCGTAGTATTGCTCCCAGTATTCGAGCGAATTATAATAGCTTCCTTTCTTATAGAGCTTCTTTGCCATGCGCTTGATTTTCCGCGGGCTTAATTCCTCCTGAACGGTGTCAGGCGCGAATTGCGCAAATACAGGTGATGTCAGAATTGACAGGAACAGGGCATTGATGATAACTCGTTTCATTCCGGAAATAATTTTATTGATTTGAACATTAGTGATTTGCAATCAGACTTTCGCTTTATCGTCTTTAGAACCTTGGGCAGAAAAGATTCGCTTCATTCAGCCTCACAATCCTTCCCACATAAATCAAAGAAACTTCGAAACCGCCCTTGCTGTTGGTGGCATCGCTCAGGCTGGAGATGTTGACGTCATAACTCAATCCCACCCTGAACCGTTTCAGCAGTTCAACGCCCAGCATGGGAATCACGGCATCATCCCAGCGATACCAACCGCCTGCATAAAGGGTCGCTTCCTTCCCCGGCTTTTCCGAAACCTCTATTCCGAGGTTAGTGCCGAAGTTGATTTCACGCGCCTCTTCCTGCGCCATAAAAATTACTCCGGGCAGCAGGCTCAGCCTGCCGGTGATGCCCCAGTCAAGCCCGCCATGCACCACATAGCGCATCGGCAGCTTGCTTTCACCGTTATTAAAAAAACTCTGGTTGGGCTCCCCGATATGAAACAGTGAAAAGCCCGTGAAAAGAGTCAGCTTTTTGATAACTCGTCCGCTGTATAATACTCCTGCATTTATATCGGGAATAGTCTTGCTGTCATTTGCGTTCGCTATCGGGTCGGCAAGAGGATTGCCCGGAGTGGTTAATTGCGATTCAAATACAAACTCGCTTGTTTTTATGGATGATTGCTGAATGCCCCCTTGCAATCCGATGGATAATTGATGATTGAAATTGTTATCCAGCACTTTGATGTAGGATACCGAAACCAGCGCATGCAGCGTGTTGAGCCGCTTGTTGTTGGTGATGTCATTCACCAGCAGAATGCCTGCGCCCAATGCCTGATTTCTTTTTTTGCCGAAAATGAAAGGGATGTCAAAGGATGCAGCAGGCGTAGCGTAGGGCGTGAAAGAGGGGTCGGAAGTAACGCTTTTCCACTGCCCGCGGTAAATAGCTGCAAGACGATAATCGCCATTCATCCTGCCTGTGATAGCGGGATTCAGCGTGAGAGGCGATGCGTAGAATTGCGAGAAGTGGATGTCTTGCGAAACAGCAACTGATGCTGTCACTATTCCTGCAAGCAGGAGACACGCTTTTTTCATAAATGCTTTGTTTAAAGGTCGGTAAAAATAAGGGATGAAATTGAAAAACCGAAATCGCATTTTAATTATCCTGACGCCAGATGCCCATCAGGATGATGCCCTATTATTGAAGCAGCATTTTCAGGGCGATTTCACTGAATGCTGAGCTGTTTGATGAAATCCTCAATCAGGGTTACATTTTTTACCCCTGGACTTATTTCAAAACCCGGATTATAGAGTCCGGAGTTTTGTCTAATGTTCAGGTTTTAATGTTCAACCCAATTTTGTATCAACTGTTTCCCGGCAGGCGTCATCACTGATTCAGGATGGAACTGCACGCCCCACACATCATACCTGCGATGACACAATGCCATGATTTCTCCCGAATCGTCTTCTGCAAGCACTTCGAGGCTGTCAGGAAAATTTTCTTTCGCCACCACCCAGGAATGATATCTGCCTGCATTCAGCGGGGAAGCAATGTTTTGAAAGAGCGGATGATTCGGCTTAGTGACGGTAACCGGAGTTTCAACACCATGATATACGCGCGATAAGGTTTTCAGTTTTGCGCCAAACACTTCGCCAATAGCCTGATGTCCCAGGCAGACGCCCAGAATTTTTTTTGTCGGAGAAAATTTTTTAATCACCTCTTCCAGCTTGCCCGCTTCCGAAGGCAAGCCGGGACCGGGGGACAGCAAAAGCAGAGCATATCTTTCAATTTCATCCAAACTAAATGCGTCATTGCGCAATACGTCTGGTCGCTGGCCTGTAACTTCATTCACCAGATGAACCAAATTGTAAGTAAATGAATCGTAATTATCTATGACCAGAATTTTTTTCATGCCGGAATCCTGTTGGCTTCTTCAATCGCTTTCGTCAGCGCGACCAGCTTGTTGTCCGCTTTCTGCAATTTCTGATTCGGGTTGGAATCTCACTGCGCCCGCCTGATAATTCAGCGCATGGTTTTTGCTGAGAAACGAGCGAATGACAATCGCCCGATTCATGCTGCCGTTAATGCCGATGGCTTCCGTCACTGCTTGTCAATTCCTTCAATAAATTGCACTACCACTTTCATCACATCATCCAGCGCTTTTTCATCCACACATGCTGGCACATCCAGCCGCGTATGGTACGTGGGGTCTAATTTTTCCGTTGATTGACCAATGATGGTTACCGATGGAATTCCACAGCGCTGCATGGCGGCTCCGTCTGTTGCGCCAATCGGAAGCGCTTTTTTAAAATAGCGAACTCCGCATGATTGGAATGCGTCTTCCATCTTCCGCACCAGCCATGCCGGATACTTCACCATCGGGTTGGTTTCAGCGGTGAAGAGATGAAGTTTATCAGCATCTTTCACACCGTCAAGGTTGATGCAGATGGCATGTTCGTCTCTCAGCTCCTGATTATATTGTTTTGCATACGCCTCAGCGCCCCTCAGCCCGCACTCTTCACTGCCGAAGCTGATTACCTTGATGCGTGTTTTCTCCGGCTTGTTTCCGGCAAAATGTTTTCCCACGGCATATGCAATTGCAATGCCTGAAAGGTTGTCCTGCGCGCCCTGTATGACGGTGCCGCCATGAATGGAAAACAGCAAAATGAGCATCGGGGTGGCAAGCGTGAAAAGCCACCATCCTGATTCAGAAATGATACTATCTGAATTGAAAATCAGAACGGCAAGGCTGAAAAACGGAAATAATCCAATCACGAAGCCGCTAAGCACGGTGAGCACCAGGCCAGGGTGCTTCAGCCGGTACCACCAGATGAATTCTTTGGTGCTGTCCATGTGACCGGAAACAATAACGGTGGAAACGGTTTTCTGTTTAGGCTCAATGACGCCAATCACATTGCACGATTTTTTTTTAGGATAAAGAAAATCAAGCCAGTGGCGATACGTCACGAAGTGTCCGAGATAAAAAACGGCATTTAAAAGCGACAAGACGAATGCGGCAGCCGGGCTGAAACGGAAAAACAGGAGACTGATGATGTGAATGATGCAGAAGATTTTCAGCGATTCAAACTTGGCTTTCACGGGAACATCAAACTCGTGAATTGAAACGGAGGTGCAGAATTTTTCAAGCAGGCTCTTGAAATAAAGCTGCGCCTGTTTTTCCTGCGGGCTGCCGGCTTCACGCCCTCCAAATTTCATAATGATGTCATTAATGAGTTGTTTCACAGCGAGGGCAGAATGGGCGATGCGGATTTTACTGAATCACAATTTTTTTGACTGCTGAAAAGCCATTCCCTTCCAGGTAGGCAAAATAAATTCCTGCCGGGAAGGCGCACAGGTCGAAACGAATTTTATCGGAAACAGCGGGTGGGAAGTTTTGGGTAGTCTTGCCACAGGCATCCGTGATGTAAATCCTTTTGAAATTATTCAAAGGAACTGAAGATGCGAGCGTGAAAATACCGCCTGAAGGATTGGGATAAATTCTTACGTCAGGATTCTTTACGTTTACCATTCCGGCTGGTACAGAGTCGGTCACGATTTCAGGCAACTCGCTTCTTGATGCGGCAAGCATAGCGCGCATGATGGCGACTTGTCCTTCCGTAAAAAGATTCTGACAATCCTCGCGCGCATAGTCCATGTAGTTTTCAAACATATCGGGCAAGTCGGGGTTGCCCTCAGTACAGGTATTCTTGGTGGTGTCGCAGCCGGTCGTTTGGGAGTTGTTGCCGGAGTTGGGCGTGTCGCCAATTCCATCATCCACGCTGCAATCAGGGAAAAGGATGCTCAGCGGTCCATCGCCCCAGATGTGGCGCAATCCGAGAAAATGCCCTATCTCATGCACCGCAGTTCTCCCGCGATTGGCAATGTCGAGCGGACCAACCGCCAGCGGGTTATTTCTTCCGAACACTTCGTGGTGGATTACCACGCCATGCAAAGTCGGGTCGGCAGGAAAAGCTTCTGAGGGCCAATTCGGAGCATTGTCAGGCGGGTAGGAGAATCCCAGCACCAACCCGAAAAATGAATTCGGGTCTTTCATGTTGCAAACCCAGATGTTCAGGTAGTTGTCCGTATCCCAGGCATCAATCCCGCCTTTGGCAGTTTTCTTCACATAATCAGCGCCATTTTCAGTGCCTCCGGTGAGAATATCACCCAGCACCGAAAAGAATGGCGTATCGGTATAGGTGCGCGTTATTCCCGTAGTCGGATTGCCATCGGGGTCGATGGTGGCAAGGAAAAATTCAATACCTGCATCCGCAGCCACAGGCTTGAAAATATCCCGCGTATCCCCGGTATCGGCATTCAGCCTGCGGTAATCCTGGTTAAGCACTTCGATTTGATTGTAAATAAGCGAGTCGTCAATATTTTGCTGGATTGTATTGTAAACCACATGCACCACAACAGGTATTCTGTAGAGGGTATCCCAATCACCGGTTTTGTTTGCGCTGACACGCTGGGCATACGCTTCCGCATAATTGAAGGCGTGTTCAACTGCGGCAGAGTAGCCTGCATGATGAGCTGCATTGTTTTCATACACTTCATGAGTTGCACAGCGATGAACGGTTTGGGCGCGGGACGTCCACAGCCCACCGACCACACTCAATAGAAAAACTACAACCGCTGATGTTTTCATCCGGAGAGAGTTGAAAAAAGAAAAGCAAAAATAAGAGAAAGAGCTGGAGTTCAATACAACTGATTTATCTCTCCCTTGCATGACACTTTCATGCTCTTTTTGATTTTGTTGAACACCACTGCCTTGTTGGCTAAGTGATATTCGCTTACGATTTCCTGCGAGATATCCTGAAGTTTTCCGTCAACATACCCCAGCAGTTTCTTATCCAGGTCAGTAAACACGACAATGTCCCGGTCAATCTGATAGCTTTCGGGAGTGTAAGCTGCCAGCTTCTCTGATTTGCCTTTGTAAAAAACATGAAAGTGACCATACTCGTCAGTGAATACGATGATGTTATCCTTCACCTCAAATGATTTGGGCGGAATGGGCAGCAGTTCATATTCCACACCTTCATAGTACACCATGAATTTCTTTTCGACCGCGGTGATGTATGCCACCATGTTTTCGCCCACCTCATACTGCAGGGGAACAATCGTTTGCAGCGTTACTGTTTCACCCCGCAGGAATACTTTGAAGTCACCGATGAAGTCAACGTAAGCGATGATGTTGGTGTGCATCTTGAATGACTGCGGAGGGCTGCCGGTTTCCAGCGTGATAATCTCTCCGTTGTACAAAATCTTGTATTCATATTGCGGGTCAACGAAGGCGATAATGTTCTCGTTGGCTCCAAACTGCGTAATCGTGCGGTTGTCAAAGCTGGTGATGGTGCCATTGAAAAAAAGATAGAAAGTATTCAGATAATCGTTGAATGCCACCACGCTGTCGCCAAAAGCATATTGAGGAAAATCGGGATTGAGCCTGCCGATGTTGTAAACCCGGCTGCCGTCAAAAGCATAGATATAGTCGCCCGGATTTTCAATTATCAGGAGATAATCAGTGACGAAATAGCGGATGGGCGCAAAATCCTGCAGCTTGAAGGTGAAACCGTCTTTGTAAATTTTGAGGGCAGAGGAGAAATCAACGTAAGCCACATAATTCCGTCCCACCTGAAAGGACTGAATTTTCTGATACTCCTGCTGGCGCAGCTCGCCATTATCATAGATGTAGAAATAATCCTCGCGGGTGTCACGCGTGTCACGAAAAGCAATAAGACATTGGGAACGGACGGAACATATAGCAGCGAGCAAGAAGGGAAAAACAAATAAAATTTTCACCATAGACATACCGGCATTGCTTTGCCAAAATACAAATAAAGGCTATTTTGACATCTGTGAAATCAAGAATCATGCTTGTTTTGGGTGGAATGGGTGTTTTGCTGCTTCCGCCTCCTTCACATTCACAAAGTATTGACAAAAAATCGTTCTGTAAAGACATCCACATGATTGTTACTGCCTTTTCGCAGCACACCGACAGTCTGAAGGGAAAATTCATCGGAGAAAATTCGCTGGGCATCCGGCAATGGGATGCACGATATTGCCTGCCGGGAGCCATTGCAAAATTCTATGAGCATACGCTGCTGGAATCAAACGAAGAATACCGAGCCACTTATATTATGACGCAGGACGTTCAGCAGAAAGAGGCGGAAGAATTGTACAAA
>DATLYB010000087.1:0-19804 GCA_035575215.1 Chitinophagales bacterium | reverse complement strand
AAGGAGAGTTTTTCTGATAAAGACAACCGCCTCGGCATCCGTCCGGTGGTGAGCGCCATCGCTTTCACAAGAATCAATAAACAACTTCACCTCGAACCCAGCTTCGAATTCATGTACCAAAAGAAGGCGCAGGAATACATTATCAATGTGCTCGCGGGCATTACACTGCTGGCGCCAAGCAAGATGAAAAACAGCATCATACTTATCGGCAGCGCCTACCGTCCGCGCGATGCATGGATTCCGCTGGCAGGCATGCAATGGAAAACCTTGCGCGTGATTCTGAATTATGATGTGAATCTCTCTTCCCTCACTGAAGCGAGCCATGCCAACGGTGGCTTTGAGATGTCGGTGGTTTACACGGGCGGCAGCAAATCATCGCAAAAGCGGATGGTGCCCTGTCCGAGATTATAGTTAGCGTTTGGAGTTTGAAGTTTGAAATTGAAATTCGTTGAGCTTTCTCATCGAAAATGACGCGGGTTGCGAAGACCGGCAATTCATCTGCTGAAATCTGCAAAAAAACGGAGACGTGCGCTAATTATGGAATTAAGATGATACCTTCCGATGCGCCTGTGTGGTAATATCTTTCAGTGGTTCAAACTAACTTTAACATCCAAAGCAGTCGAAGAGATGAAATACTTCTTATCGCTATTAGTCATATTGTGCGCAGCGGCATACACGTCATTTGCCCAATATGATTATGAAGACGATGACTTGAAGAAAAAACCCAAGCCGCCCAAAGAAGACAGGCGCGCTGGCAGAGATGACGGTAAGGGCTTCGACCTAAGCCGCATGTCGGTGGGCGGCATGTTCAACTTCAGCTATGGTGGCGGATATTTTGATGGCGTCACTGAATATTCGAATATCCTGTATCTCGATATTTCACCCATAGTCACCTACCAGTTGATTGAAGACCGGCTCGATATCGGAGGAGGCGTAATTTACCAGTTCCAACGCTATGACGCTGTTACGATTTTCGGAACCCGCTATGAGAACAAGTCGCACACTTACGGGGGCAGGATGTTTCCCCGCGTGTATATTTTTGAGGGCTTGTTCGCCCAGTTGGAGTATGTGATTTGGAACGGGGATGTGGTGCTGGTTGACCAGTTGGGCTATATCCTTGATAAGGCGCGTATGACGTTCCACAATGCCTTTGCCGGAGCGGGCTATAAGTTTCCCATCGGGGGCAGCGCCTACTTCACGCTGCTGGGCTCAGTGAATCTGAACACCAACCTGTTATATCCCAAAAGACAGTTTTTTCTGAGTTTCGGATTTGGAATGGGGCTTTGATGGTTTGATACAGGAAAACAGTTTTCCCCCTTTAGCTAATGTGTGAATTAATTTGTTTTTTTTAGCTTGGGCTGAGAAGATTTTTCTTTTGGATATTCAATGATGCAGGTTTCCATCATCGGCTCAGGGCTGGTCGGCTCGCTGTGGGCAATTTTTCTCGCGCAGCGAGGCTATAACGTGCATGTGTATGAAAAACGTCCCGACTTGCGAAAGCACGACATCGGGGGCGGGCGCTCCATCAATCTCGCCTTGAGTGACCGGGGATTGAAAGCGCTCCATGCTGTCGGGCTGGAAGACGAAATACGCAGGATGACGATTCCCATGCACGGCAGAATGATTCATCATCTGGATGGAAAAACGGAGTTACAGCCTTACGGAGTAAAGGGGCAATACATCAACTCCATTTCACGCAGCGGATTGAATCAGTTGCTCATGACGAAAGCGGAAGCCGCTGGGGCGGTGATTGAGTTTGAAACACCGTGTCTGGGGTATGACATCCGGAAAAAAGAAGCAATCCTCGAAAATGGTTTCACCAAATCGGATTTGCTCTTTGGGACGGATGGTGCGTTCTCGCTCGTCCGCGGCTCGCTGGAAAAAACAGACCGCTTCAACTATTCGCAGAGCTATCTGGAACACGGATACAAGGAATTGCACATCCCGCCTGATGCAGACGGAAAATTCAGAATGTTCAGGAATGCCCTGCATATCTGGCCTCGCAAAAGCTTCATGCTGATTGCGCTTCCGAATTTGGACGGCAGTTTTACTGTAACGCTTTTTCTTGCATTCGAGGGCGAGTATTCTTTCGCCCAGCTCACAAGCGAGCAGGCAGTGATGAATTTCTTTAACCGGCATTTTCCGGATGCCGTTCCGCTAATGCCCACCCTGACAGATGATTTTTTCACCCATCCCACCGGCTCGCTGGTCACCATCCGGTGCTATCCATGGTCATACGACAACAAAGTTTTGCTGCTGGGTGACGCAGCGCACGGCATCGTGCCGTTCTATGGTCAAGGAATGAACGCAGGATTTGAAGACTGCACGATTCTAAGCAGGCTGATGGAGGAGTTCAATCATGATTGGAACAAAATCATTCCGGCATTTCAGAAATCGAGAAAACCTGATGCCGATGCGATTGCCGAGCTCGCCCTCCGCAACTTCATCGAGATGCGCGACCTGGTGGCTGATAAAAAATTTCTGCTGCGCAAAAAAATCGAAACACTCCTCCATGAGCGCCATCCCGACAAATATCTTCCGCTGTATTCCATGGTGACGTTCAGCGACATGCCTTACTCCAAAGCGCTGGAACTCGGAAAAAAACACGATGCTTTCTTCGAAACGATTCAGGACCTGGACGGGCTGGAAAAAATTCTCGGAACAAAAGAGGGAGAAAAGCTGCTGGACGCGTGGGCAGCAAAATTGACAGCGTGACGGCAACATGTTTTTTACCCCCTCGCATAGATTAGTTGTTTATTGAGTATCGAACAAAATTGCCTAATCACGCAGGTCGTAATTTTATTTTCATGCGGTTATCAAAATTTACCTTATCTGTAATTCTTTGCGCCATCATAAAAGTTACTTTTTCCCAGCAGCGTCTGCCCGGACAAATCATCGTTCAACTCGACAATGAACATTCCATTAAGGAGTTGATGAGCCGTCTTCCTGCATCCAATCCCAGAGTTGAGCAGCTTTCTGCAAGCTGGAATATCTGGCTGTTGAATTTTCCGCAGGGCGATGAAGAGCGGCTTCTGAAAATCATCCAAAAAAATCCCTCCGTAAAAATTGCCCAGTTCAATCATACCGTCACACAGCGCTCGCTTATTCCCAATGACACGCTCTTCCCGAATCAATGGAGTCTTGATAACACCGGGCAATCACAGGGAACGCCCGATGCCGACATTGACGCGCCTGAAGCGTGGGAGCTTGCCTCCAGCGGAGTGACTGCGTTAGGTGACACCATCGTGATTGCCGTGGTGGATGAAGGCTTCGACCTGCAGCATGAGGATTTGCGGTTCTGGAAAAATATTCACGACCCGCACAATGGCTTCGATGACGACCTCAACGGATACATTGACGATTACCACGGCTGGAACGTGAAAAGCAACTCCGATTCGATTCCGGTTGATTTTCACGGAACGCACGTAGCGGGAATCGCGGCTGCCAGCGGCAACAATACCATCGGTATTGCCGGGGTGGCATGGAATGCGCGCATCCTGCCTGTGAGTGTGTATGATTATTCCGATGAAGCGCAGGTGGTGGAAGCCTACAGTTACATTTTCGACATACGGAAATTGTACAACACCACGCAGGGGGCTCAAGGCGCTTTTGTGGTCGCCACCAACTCCTCGTTCGGCATTGACTTCGGCAAGCCTGAAGATTATCCGCTGTGGTCAGCCATGTATGATTCGCTGGGAAGCGTGGGCATTCTCAGCGCGGCTTCCACTATGAACATCACCACCGATGTGGATGCAGCAGGCGACATTCCCTCCACCTGCCCCAGCGGGCATCTCATCATCGCCACCAACACCACGCGCTACGACACCAAAAACACCACGGCAGCTTTCGGACGAAATTCAGTTGACCTCGGTGCGCCCGGCACCGCCATTCTTTCCACTGCGCCAAACAACAATTACTTCAACTCATCGGGCACCTCCATGTCAGCGCCACAGGTTGCCGGAGCCGTGGCAATGATGTACAGCGCGGCTTGCTCCAGCTTCCTGCATTCGTATCGCGATTATCCTGCCGCTGCCGCGCTGGTTGTGAAAAATTACATTCTGAGCGGAACAGATATTCTCTTTGACCTTGACGGGCTGACGGTTTCAGGCGGACGTCTCAATCTCTACCACAGTATGCATTCGTTTTATAATGATTACTGTGTTTCATGTATGATGCTGATGGATGAAGTGATTCAGCTCAAATGCCATGGCGACAGCAATGGCGCCATTATCTTGACGCCACAGGGCGCGGCTCCATACCGCTACGAGTGGTCAACCGGAGATTCTGTTTCTTCACTCACCGGATTGAGCCGCGGGAAATATTTCGTGAAAGTGACAGATGCGAACGGATGCGAGAAATTCCGCTACTTCGAAATCAGGCAGCCTTCTGTCCTCACCGTTAATCTCATTTCCGATTCTGCCGTGAACGGGGAGGGCGGCTCGGCAGCCGCCTTTGCGAGCGGAGGCGCTCCGCCCTATTCCTATCAGTGGGATTCGCTGCAGTCAACGGACGCGATTTTGAACGGCTTGCCTCCCGGATTGTATTCGGTAACGGTAACCGATTCAAACGGATGCCGGGCATTTAATTCCATCATTGTGGGGAATATCGTTGGAATTCAATCAGCCGATGACGGAAATTTTCGGGTAGCGATTCTTCCCAATCCTGTTGAATTGCAAGCCTGGATTCACGTTATTTCCGGAGAAGAAAATCCAGCCGTTATCAGCCTCTTTGATGTTTCAGGCAAACGTCTGACAGACAAGCCGCTTCCTGACAAGCACACGCTTCTTGATTTTTCTGAATTTCCGCAGGGAGTGTATTTCATCCGAGTTACAACAGGAAGTGCAGTTGCTGTGAAAAAAATCGGCAAGCTTTAAACAAGCAATCAACAAATTAATTATGCTTATATCTTCGTCATCAGCCCCTATGTAAAAAAGAAGCTCTGGGTTAGGGCGAGTGATTCATTCCGGCAGTTGCCTGGACGTCACAAATTTTAAAGTGATAGCTTAAAAGCTTCACACCATTTTATTAAACCACAAAACCCAGAGCCATGACACAAATTAAACAAACTTCAGTTTCAGAAACAACGGATTTCTCAGGAAAAAATTTGTTTATCGGCATTGACGTGCACAAGAAAAGCTGGACGGTGACCATTCTCACCGAGCACGTGGAGCACAAAACCTTTACGCAGCCGCCCGATAGCAAGGCGCTGACCGCTTACGTGCGAAAACATTTTCCCGGAGCCGCGGTGGTGTGCGTTTACGAGGCGGGTTTCTCCGGCTTCTGGCTGTGCCGCCAGCTGAAGGCGGCAGGATTCGAGTGCCTAGTGGTGCATCCGGCAGACGTGCCCACTACCGACAAAGAGCATCGCACCAAGAGCGACCGGATTGACAGCCGCAAGCTGGCGCAGTCGCTGCGGGCGCGGCAGCTGCGCGGGGTGTGGGTGCCTTCGCCTGTGCAGCAGCAGAAGCGGTCGCTGAGCCGCTGCCGGCACGTGCTGATGCGCGACCTGCGCAGGTACAAGAATCGCATCAGTGCTTTCAGTCCTTCAATAATTTGCCGCTCACTATTGTTCCGTTCTTATTCAGTTCATAAACATATAGTCCGCTTGCAAGTTCCGATACATTCAAGGTTGTTGCGTTCGCAAATTGTTGTTCCAATACTTTCCTTGATGCTATGTCATAGATAGTAATCTCAGTAAGTCCCTCCGATTTAATATGGATTTTGTCTTGAGCGGGATTAGGAAACATTTTAGTGTCAGCGAGTCCTTCAATAGTGTGAGCACTGACAGCAGTATCATTAGATAGTTTCGCTAAAAAAATATCGTAGCTGCCTGTGTTGGTAATGGTTGTATTTGCGAAGTCGAGGGAGTAACTACCAAAGTACCCCGTTACATAGACGTTACCACCCGTGCTGGTGGAAACACCCATACCATAATCATAATCCTGTCCGCCTAAGCTTTTTGCCCAAAACGCATTACCACTTGCATCATAACCTGCCACGAAAATATCATCATACCCCACATTGTCATTAAGTATGGGAAAACCTCCGAAGTTGATGAAAGAACTTTGAAAATAGCCCGTCACGAAAACATTACCATTTTTATCGGCAGAAATGCTATTGCCCCAATCATTGCCTGTTCCACCGGGACTTCTTCCCCATAGAGCATTGCCGCTGCTATCGTATTTCGCTATAAAAATGGAACGGGAGCCATAGTTGCCTAAAGTATCGCTTCCGAAAATAACGGAGTAATTAAAACTTCCGGTTACATAAACATTTCCGTCTGTATCGGCAGTAATGCTGGTGCCACTGGCGGACGGAAAACTTGGACCTGTCGCGCTTTTTGCCCATAGCTCATTACCATAGGTATCATATTTTGCTACGAAAATACTCCCGTGGCTGCCAGTCCCCATTAAAGTATCACTTCCGAAAATAGCTGAATTGGAAAACCATCCTGTTACATAAACATTCTTGCTTGCATCGGTACAAATGCCCAGACCAACATCCTGTTGAGCTTCACCTGCGCTTTTCGCCCAAAGGACATTGCCCCCTGCATCATATTTTGCTATAAAAACGTCATAATACCCTCTGAAGGGTAAAGTGCTGCTTCCAAAGGTGATGGGACTGTTATACATACCCGTTACATAAACATTGCTGTCCACATCGGAGCAAATGGCATAGCTTAATTCCCAACCTCCTGTTTGGCTCGCAGCACTCCTTACCCAGCGCAAATTACCAGCAGCGTCATATTTTGTTATAAAAATATCAGTGCCATTGTTCAAACTATCAGGATTAATTAAAGTGGTTGCTTCAAAGGTGAGAGAAGGGCTGCGAAAATACCCCGTAATATAAACACTGCCGTTTCCATCAGCACAAACGCCATAAGCAAAATCATCATTTGCTCCGCCTCCACTCTTAGCCCAAAGGACGTTTCCGTTTGCATCATATTTAACAACAAAAACATCAAGACTTCCTGCGCTACTGTTGTGTAAAGTATAGTTTCCGAAAGTGATTGAAGAACCCAGAAATGTACCTGACACAAAAATGTTCTCGTTTGCATCTGTGCAAACAGCATTACCATAATCATGACTTGTACTGCCTGCGCTTTTCGCCCAAGTCCAGTCGGGTGTTTGAGTAAAACCTGCTCTAATAGAAATCATAATTAAAACCGAAATAAGATATACTCTGACTTGCTTCATTTTCCGTTTTAAAGAAGTACTACCGTCACTAGCATTGCACACAACGTTCCCCGCAGGCAAAGAAAGGCGGGGCTTTCGAATTACGAATTATCGAATGACGAGTGACGAATGGAATACAATCGGATTTATTATTCGTCATTCGTCATTTCTCTATCCTCACTTTCCCTGCCGATGAGCTTCACGCGGGTTTCTGAACTTCAATTTACGATTTTCACCCCGCTTTTCATTGCGCCTGTTAAAGGGCTTCAAGGTAAAGCCTTTTGAAATCATCCCGCGTCACCGGCTTGGGATTGTTCGGATGGCAGAAGTCGGCAAATGCAAGGTCGGCAAGAGTTTCGATGTGCTCCTCCCTCACTCCGATTTCGCTGAGCGTATGCGGGATGCCGATTTTGGCGTTCAGTTCTAACAGCCAGTTTACCACTGCTTCTCCCGTTTCTTCTTTCAAATCAAGCGTGCGGGCGATTCTTCTGAATTGATTTTCGAAGCCGGGATGGTTGAACCGCATGCCATAAGGCAAGTTCACTCCATTTGCCAGACCGTGATGCGTGTCAAGCAATGCTGACAGCGGGTGAGCGAGCGAATGAACCACGCCCAGTCCTTTCTGAAAGGCAATGGCGCCCATCATTGAGGCGAGCATCATCCGGGCGCGCGATTCGGGCGAGGGACGATTCACAGCATCATCGAGCGATTGGGCAATCAAATGGATTCCTTCCAACGCAATGCCTTCGCAAATCGGGTGGAAGTTTTTTGCAAGGAAGGCTTCCATGTTGTGTGTGAGTGCATCCATCCCCGTTGCAGCTGTGACAGCGGGAGGCAAATCATAGGTCAATTCAGGGTCGGCAAACACCTGCTTTGCCATCAGGCGTGGCGAAAACAAAATCCGTTTCTTCTTGCTTTGGTCTTCGGAAATAATGGCGCTTCTTCCCACCTCGCTGCCCGTGCCTGAGGTGGTGGGGACGGTGACAAAGTAGGGTATGATTTCGGTGACGTATTTATCTCCGCCAATCAAATCATCATAATCAAACAAATCGCGCTCATGGAAGGCATTGAGAGCCACGGCACGCGCCACATCCAGAGCCGCCCCCCCTCCGATACCGACAATGCTGTCGCAATCTTCTGAGCGGAACGCGTCACCGCCTTTGAGGACATCTGACTTCACAGGATTTTTATGGATGTCGGAAAATACCGCCACGCTGCATCCCTCCTGGCTCAGGTGGTCAATAATTTTTTTGAAGAAATCTAATTGGGCAATGGTCGGATCGGTGACGATAAGCGGCTCCTTCAGCCTCTGCGATTTCAGATGTGCGGGCAACTCGCGGATGACGCCTGCGCCAAAACGAATACTGGTGGGGAATGAGAATGAATATGCTTCATTTAAATTGTACATGCGTTAATTTTTTTTGCGGCAAAGATACTGATTGGGCGGGTGGATGAAAGCGGGGAATAAATTCAGATGGCGGGATTAGTGAGTTTTAAATTTTTCCGGTGATTCCTGTACCACAAAAGAAAAATAACGGTGCATAAAAGGTAGGGAAACGCAAGCAGGTAGAGAATGCCGGTGTTTAATCCGAGGGCGTGGGTGCTGCCTTCTTTTATTGATGCTTCCGCAGCAGCCCTGCACATGGGGCATTGAGCCGCAACAGGCACAGCGCACATAACAGCGACCAACAGAAGCAGCCAATACGGCAGTTTTGACTTCATAATCAGCTTGTAAAATTACTCTGCAATCATGTGCCGAATAGAAATTATGCCTCGCTTTCTTTTTTCTTTTTCCTGGGGGCAGCTTTCTTCCTGGGTTCCTCGGTTTCAGCAGTGGCAATGCTGACGGGAGCAGCAGTTACCGGGGCGGTTTTTTTCTTTTTTACCCTGTGAGGTCTGGGGTTTCCGAATGAGCCGCGGAAAATTTTGCCTCGTCTTGTTCTTCTGTCACCTTTTCCCATGGTAATTGATTTTTTAATTAGGTCGCTAAGTTAAACCCAAATTTGATTTGGGACGTGATGGAGCAGCTTCCCTCAGAAATCTCCAACTTCAGCGTTTCAGCCTATAAATTTCTTCACTATCACGCTCGCATTATGCCCGCCAAAGCCGAATGTGTTGCTTAAAGCTGCCCGAACGGTTCTTTGCTGCGCCTGGTTAAAAGTGAAGTTCAGATTGTTGTCCAACTGCGGGTCGTCCGTGAAGTGATTGATAGTGGGGGGTACCACATCATTTTTCACTGCAAGGATGCTCGCAATGGCTTCCACAGCCCCGGCAGCGCCCAGCAGATGACCGGTCATTGACTTGGTGGAGCTGATATTGAGACGGTAGGCGTGCTCACCGAAAACATTTTTTATTGCCAGAGTTTCTGCAATATCGCCAAGGGGGGTGGATGTGCCGTGCACGTTGATGTAGTCAATATCATCTGGTTTCATGCCGGCATCTTCCAGCGTTTCTTTCATCACATTCATTGCTCCGAGTCCCTCTGGATGGGGGGCGGTAAGGTGATGCGCATCAGCTGTCATTCCGCCCCCGGCAGCCTCGGCATATATTTTCGCTCCCCGTGCGCGGGCATGTTCCAGTTCCTCAAGCACCAGCGCTCCGCCTCCTTCACCCATAACAAAGCCATCTCTGTCCAAATCAAAGGGGCGTGATGCAGTGGCAGGGTCATCATTTCGCTGCGACAGCGCTTTCATTGCCGAGAAGCCGCCAATGCCCGATTCGCACACAGCCGCCTCGGAGCCGCCTGTTATAATCACTTTTGCCTTGCCAAGCCGGATGTAATTGATGGCATCAATAATGGCATGGGTGGAAGAGGCGCAAGCCGAAACGGTAGAAAAATTTAGACCCCGGAAACCGTATTTGATGGAGATATGCCCCGCTGCGATGTCCAATATCATCTTAGGTATGAAGAACGGATTGAAGCGCGGTTCTTTGCCGCCTTTCAGGTATTCTTCCATCTCATAATCGAAGGTTTTGATGCCGCCAATGCCTGATGCCCAGATTACGCCCACGCGGTCTTTATTAACTTTCTCCCAATCAAATCCGGCATCGCGGATGGCTTCATCGGCAGCGGCAAGGGCAAAATGAGCGAAGCGGTCAAGCTTGCGGATTTCTTTTTTTTCAAGCAAGTAAGAGGGGTCAAAGCCATTCACTTCGCAGGCGAAGCGTGTTTTGAACTTTGATGCGTCAAACTGCGTGATGGGTCCCGCCCCGCTTTTACCGGAGATAAGCCCTTTCCAATAGTCATTCACGTTGTTGCCCAAAGGCGTCACAGCCCCCAAGCCGGTGACAACGACTTTCGGAAACGGCATGTCAGGAAGGTATGTTTACTTAGCGTGCTGCTCAAGATAGGCTATAGCTTGCCCTACCGTTGAGATGGTTTCAGCCTGTTCGTCAGGAATAGAGATGTTGAACTCCTTTTCAAACTCCATGATGAGCTCTACGGTATCCAGGGAGTCAGCGCCAAGGTCATTGGTAAAGCTGGCTTCATTGGTAACCGCACTTTCTTCCACACCCAGCTTGTCCACGATGATTTTCTTCACTCTTGATGCGATGTCTGACATTGTATAATAGGTTTAGTTTTTAAATCGCAGGTGCAAAGTAACCGATTTGGGAAGATATAACCAAATGGCACAGTTTCAGGGGGGCGAATTTTTAAATCCTGATTTATTCCGTTCAAAATGATTAAAGCCTGCGACTGATGGCAGGAGTGTCTTCTTGTGTGTGGTATAAAAGCGAATCAACGACCGGTGCTAAAAATTTTGCAAACTGCAGGTATCCTTTAGGCTTAAAATGTCCGTCATTTTTATAGGTGTATTCCGGCAAATTCTTTTCGGTTATCTCAGACTCAAATTGCCGGTAAAGGCTGAGCGTGTCCACGCCTCTTGATTTCACTTCTGCCAGCAATCGCAGCAGGTTCCCTTTCATGTTTTTGTCGGCATCATCATATACCTCCCGGGGAGCTGGGAATACCACAACTAACAACTTGCCTGGGTCAGGCAGCAGTTTTTTAAATTCTTCCATCAGTAAAGCGGTTTGGCGAACAAAATCATCCATCACTTTTTGATATTGCTTTGGGGTGATAAACAGTTGCGGTTTCATGCCCAAAACCATTTCGACAACAAACCGGAAAACATAACTGTGCTCATAAAGGGGCTCATACCAGGGACCTTTGCGGTTGATAACCATTCCATCAGTCTGAAACCTCTCCATCCCACCCCGGAAGTGATAATCATCCACATCGCTGGAGTTGATGGCGACAATGACCAACTGCGGGTGCACCGCTTTCAGCTTGTCGCGAAAAAGAACATATTCAAAAAAGGGGTCGCTTCCGTTCACGCCTGCGTTGAATATATGGACGTCAGTTCCTGATTGCCTGAGGAGTTTTTCAAGATAGCGGGGCCAGGAGTTTTCATAGTCAGCGCCTACCCCTTCGGTAAAGGAATCCCCGAAGGCGAGGATGCGAAACCCATCTGCGCTCTTCATGGCAAACGAATCGAGCGGGATTTCCCGCAGACCTAATTCATTGGTCTGGTAAGGAATTGCAAAATCATTGTGGTCCAAGATAAAGGTGTCATCCGGCTGCCAGGTATGGTAAAAATTGGGAGACACATTGTTGAAATAGCTCTGATAGCCCATTCCGATTGATTCGGTATATGTTTGGTACAAGCCGAAAAGCCTGAATAGTATTTCCAGTGTTCCTAAAGTGAAAAGAGTTATAAAAGTCCAATACTTCAGCTTGCTGCTCATTTCCGGAATTTTACCAGCGGGTGAGAATTACTCCCACCGGCAGTTTTTATAAATTTACCTTACTTTTATAAGGCGAGATGGAGTATGTTCACAAAACTTCTGAAGAAAAAAAATCCTGTTCCCCGCGATCCTGATAAAAGCATTTTTTGCTATTACCCTTTTTTTCAGGTACTCATTTCGGCTGACGGAAGGTACATGCCCTGCAGCCATCACGTCAGCTACATCACGCACGAAGGGAAGGAGATTTCGGCAAAAAATTCTACTCTCGAGGATGCCTGGAATTCGGATTACATGAAAACGCTGCGTCAGAATTTTCATAATAACATCAAGAGCGAAGGGTGCAGTCAATGCTGGAAGGAACAAGCCATCGGGCTGAAACCTATGCGGTATGATTCCTATGGATATAATATCCCGGAAAATCAAGTACTAAATCCGGAAGCGCCAATGCGGGTGGAACTTAATTCAAGCAATGTTTGCAACCTGCGCTGCCGCATTTGCTGGAGTCATGCCTCCACACGCTGGATACCGGAAGCAAAAGAACTGTACGGGCAGGATGCAGAAGTGTACATCAATATGACGCCTGAAAATCAGGCAATCGTGAGGAAGTGGGTGCCTCACTTCACGCAAATAGGCTTCTTCGGAGGCGAGCCGCTGCTGAGCGAGGAAAATATTGAGTTAATGCGCTATTGTGTCCGCACCGGGCACAGCAGCCACATCACGCTGCTCATCAATACCAACACTACGGTTTATTCTGACGAACTGGTTTCGCTGTTCAAGCAATTTAAGAACGTGTATCTCAATTTCAGCATTGACGACATCGGCAAACGGTTTGAATACCAGCGCAGCGGGGCCGGGTGGGATGCAGTGGTTGACAATATGCACAAATATATCAGCCATGGCGGGGTTGACGATAATGCCCAGCTGCAATGCAAGATATGCTGTTCGGTTTCCAGCCTTAACATCTATTACTTTCCTGAATATTTTGAATTCATGAACCAGCACTTTCCGGGACTTCCTGTTTTCTGGAACCTGGTATTTTCCCCCTGGGAGCTTTCCATCCAGTTATTGCCCAAAGAAGTAAAGTCACTCATCGCCAACAGGCTGAAAAACTACGTGCGCACCACATATAAAATGGAAGAACTGCGAACGAAAACCATTGAAAACCTGATTGCCTATCTGAATGCGCATGATGCGCGGGACTTTGGAGAATTTTTCAGGCGCATTGCACGCCACGATAAGTTTCGCAATGAAAGCTTTGCTGAAACTTTTCCTGAGTTTTACGAAGTGATTAAAAAATATCAGCCGGCTGATGTGGAGATGCTCACGGCAGCGTGAATTACTCATTCAATTTGACAAAATATTTCAGTACCGCACATTTACCACCCTCAGCACATCCCTGCTTTCATTGAAACTGATAGTCACAAAATAAAATCCATGCGCAACATCCGAGAGTGAAACGGGAAGGATATAATTTCCCTGCCTGAGGTTGCTGTTATAAAGTTCTTTCACCACGCGCCCCTGCAAATCGAGCAGGTCGGATTGCAGCTTCCCGCTCTCCGGCAGGCGCAGCTCCACCTGCGCCCAGCCATCCGCTGCGGGATTCGGATATACCCTGGCTTCAACTTGCGCTGAATGCTGCTTTTCATCTTCTATCCCAGTCACCACTCCCGCTCCCAGCGTGCTGAATCCGGTATTGTTGTCTTCATGTACTTCCGATATCAGATTGTTCGGGTCAATTACCAGATAGATGCGCGGACCCGGGTTAACACCTGCTGGTACCAGCCAATGAAATTGGATAGGTGTCCGTCCCCGAGCGGGAAAGGTGCCGTTTACCGAAATCGTAGTTTGACCATTAATATCAGCCATCAGCATGCCTCCGTTATCCGGGTCACCCGCGTAGAATTGGAATTCCACATCACCGGTGTATGTCTTAAAGCTGTAGTTATGGATGTACGCAGTGATGAGCACCGTATCGCCCGTAATAAATGAAGTCTTGTTGAACGACAGGGATTTGCATAACCTTCTTTTATCAGGCGTGGTGCCAAGCGAATATCCTTTTTCGGGGTCATATTTCCAGGGCATTATCATCGTGAGGTCCGGCTTGTCAACATAATAGTTCGACCAGAAGTTGTTGGTGCCGCCACCGGGCAGCGATGGGTCAACGGAATATCCCAACGACAGCGCGCCATTTTTCGCCCAATAGACATAAGGCGTCATGGTATAATTTGCATCGCTGAACAAGGGATTCAAAGGCGTGGTAAGGTTGCTGATGTAAGAGATTTCCGTTTGTGCGGTGCTGGTATGCGAGGTCATCTCGCTGCTGTTGTAGGTCCCTTTGGCTTCGAGGCTTACCCCGTAATAGCTTGCCGAGGCATTCACTTCAAGACCGAAGCTCTGTGTTTCTGAAACGCTGCTGCTGGCAAAGTCGGTGAACACCATGCTGAAGTTCAGCGTGCCGCCCGAACCAACATTGAATCCGGTGCCCGGCTTGATGGTAGCAAGGTTGCCGCTGTAAGTTGGAAACTCTGAATTGGGCGGATACGAAAGCAAATTCCCCACCTCATGGTCAGGGATATAGCCGAACGCATCATTTGATTTTGAATCCATCCATTGCACGATGGGGTTGCCCCTGCGCATCATCGCAAGCACATAGCCAATCGTGATTCCGCTTGAATCAACCGGATATTCATAAATATCATAATCGCTCACCACGCCATAAATTTGGTCGTCAGCTTTTGCGGTGCTCAGCGTACTTATCTGCACTGTCGTGGTGCTCATTTGCGTGTTCGAGAATTCCTCTCCGTACTTTGCCGTCACCGATGCCTTCAATCCCACGCCCAGCACGGTGCCCCCGGCTGACAGCGTGCCGCTGACGCCCCAGTCTGATTTCAGCGTGGTTTGCAGCGTGGATGAGGTAGTGGTCACTTCCTTATATTGAGAATTCATGTCGCAGGTGAAATTCGGGAAGCAGTCGGTAATATCCGCCACCATCGAGTCGAGGATGTCGAAATGATAGGGAGGACCGTTGTTCACTATCAGCGGAGTCAGGATTTTGCGGGTGAAATGCGTGGGGTCTTTCAAAATGCCCCTGCCCCCGCTGAATTCGCCAAAAGCTGCTGCATAGCGGTAGGCGCCCGAAAAGCCGGAGTAGGTGACCTCCTGGAAAGTTCCATCCACCCCTTTCACGGTGACGGCAGATAATGTTGGGTCAACGCCAAAAACATAGACGCTGAACCACTGACTGGTATTACCGTCATTGCCGGCAGTAACCATTAAGATGTCATTCTCCAAATCCAAATCAACGTCACCGATTGAAAGATAAGAGTTGTTGTTTGCCTGCTGATAGAAGTCATTGGAAACACCTCCACCGCTGGCGGAAGTTTTAGACGTCACTGTCATGTTATCGCCCACGCTGAAAATCCAAAAGTTATTACCGGAGGCAAAGACAATCTCCTCGTTGGCATTGCTGTTCAAATCACCCGATTGAATGGATAAAGCCGGGAGCGCATTGAAGGTCTGTCGCGATGAATAGTTTGAACCGCTGATTGAAATAGTGTTCAACCCGCCCGCTCCGCTGCCGGTGGATGCGATGTAAAGCTGCGTGTACATTTTCGTATTATCATTCGGGTCAATGTACGCTAATCCTACCGCTATCTGTCTCTGAGGCGCAGCAGTGGAATCATAAAGTCCTGAGCTGATGGCGATGTTCTCCCAGTCTGAAGTGGTTCCGGTAGGGGTGACGGTTTGCTTTCCCATGGGAGTAATTGTCCATCCGTTATAGACATCTGCTCCGGGTGTCACCTTGAAGGTGCGCAGGTAGCAGCTCATTCCTCCGGGCGTTCTCTCCAGCGCGCACAGGGCAAGGTCGGGGATGCTGTCGCCATCGAAGTCGTTAATGGTAATATCGAATACTTCTATCCGCGAGCCGCTGAATGCATGGAAGCTGTCAGAAGCAATCCGCGCCAGTTGCGTGCCGAAATGGGTTACAATATCCACGTTGCGTATCTCGATGTTGATTTTGTCGGCAGTGTAGTCGCGGTAGGCTATCGCAAAATAATATTTTCCATTTCGCCTGAAATCTCCTTTTGCCAGCTTGAATCGCGGCTCATCCGTCCCCACTGTGATTCCGGTGGTGATAAAGTTGCCATGCAGCGAATCGGTCATCAGCGGGCTACGCTGCATAAAGGGCACTCCAATCGTTATGCCCTGATTGGATTCATGCGCTTCTATTACTTCATCATACTTATCGCCATCCAGGTCCAAGGTGAGGATATTCATTGCCTTCGACCCCACCGTATTCCAGGCGGTGGGATGCGTTAAGGCGTGGTCATAGACGATGCGCTGGTTTACGTTTGCAGCAGCGCGGTTGTAGTGCCCCAGAATAGTTTGAGTAGGAACGTTACTGCTGTTTAAATTAGTGGTAGAATAGATAATGAACTCCACCGCCTCCACCGGCTGATTGGTGATTTTCAGCGGATGGTCGGTGATGGTTTGGGAATAACCAGAAACGGTTATTCCCAGGGCGATGAAAGTGGCAAACACGCTTTTCATGTTGCAGGTTTGAGTTGATGAAAAAAGTAAAGAACCGGTATCGGAGGCTAAATGTACTCAGAATGAAGCAAAATTCAAAAGAGGTAAGAGGTGGCATTACACGCTTCTATTTCAAATCCTTCAATATAACTCACCTCTCTTTACTATTTTTCAGCGCATGAATGAAGGTTTTGAAAAGTTCGTCAAAAAAATTTTCAACCTCCTTGGATTCGAAATCACCCGCAGGTGGAACACCCCTGTGGGTGACGTGGAATTTTTTCTGCGGGACGTCAAAAGGCGCGGTTTGAAATGCCAATATATTCTGGATGTGGGAGCCTACAAGGGGAAATTCAGCCGTCTGGCGAAATCCAGCTATCCTGAATCTGTGATTTATATGGTGGAGCCTCTCAGTGAGATGAGGAATTACTTGGAGGAGTTCTGCAGGAAATATCCGGAATCCAAATACTTTGATTTTGCAGTAGGACCTGTAAACGGGACGCGGGAACTCAGGGTGTTCAAAGACCTCGCCTGGTCGGGATTTATGGAGGAAGATATTCCTGTCCGCGACAAAAGAACATCCCGAATAGTGGAAATGCGGACGATTGACTCGATGATTCAAACCCGCCAGATGGAGCTGCCTGACTTGGTGAAGCTTGACGTGCAGGGCTATGAACTGGAGGTGCTGAAAGGCGCAGAGAGGCTGTTTGGAAAAACAGAGCTGTTCATCATCGAAGCCGCACTGCACAATAAGCACAAGAGCTATCCCCTCATTGCCGAAGTGGTTGCCTACATGAACGAACGCGATTATCTCGTCTATGATTTTGCCGGATTCCTGCGGCAGCATCATGACGGTTCTTTAATTGAATGTGATTTGTGCTTTGTGAAGAGAAACAGCTTTCTGAGGAAGTAATGTATCGTGCTGAATTTCTCTCGTTCTTATTTCACCTTCGCCTCCGCTTCCTTCTTCCCGTTCGCCAGCGCTTCCAATTCCTTGTCAATGTAATACAACCCCATTCCCTCCAGCCCGATGAGCTTGATTTTGTCAATGATGTGATTGAAAACCGTTTCGCCTTCGCGCTGCTCGTCAACAAAAAACTGGATGAAATTATGGGTGGCATAATCTTTCTCTGCTGAGGCGAGCTCTGATAAGTTGCTGATTGACTTGGTCACTTTTTGCTCGCCAGTCAATGCCTTTTTGCAGACATCGAGGATGGATTCATATTCAATCCGGGGCGGCTCCACGCCAGGGGCGATGGCATGACCTTCCAAATCATTGATGTACCGGAAAATCTTCAGCATGTGCTCGCGCTCATCTTCCGCCTGGGCATAGAAAAATTTTGCAGCACCAAACAGGCTTTTCTGCTCGCACCATGATGCCATGGCGAGATAGCTGAACGAAGCTTCGGCTTCCAATTTGATTTGAGCGTTCAATGCTTTTTCAAGTTTCTTGGAAATCATAGGTGCGGATTTTGACTTGAAGATAATTACTTCTGCCGCTCAAACAAAAAAGTGAATGGAAAAAACTATGAGCTCGTGTTGCGGAAGTGATGGTGTTCCTTTTTCCCTTTTCCGAAGGTAGGGCAATCGCATTTAGAACCTGCGCATGACGACAGCAACAGCACCATGGCTGCCACAGCTATCACGATATTTAATTTTTTCATGGCTTCAATATCAGCATAAATTTAACGAGGTTTTTCCATAAAAGTTTTGATATTGCTGTCGTCTCTTTCTTTATATTTACCAATAAGATTCCATGAAACTGAATTTTGCCTTGCTTCAGGTTGTTTTTACAATTCATCTTTTTGCCCAGCAAAACTTTGCGCCTTTTGTTCATGGAGTCGCTTCAGGCGACCCGCTCCCCGACAGGGTGATTTTATGGACGCGGGTTTCTCCTGCTGACACCACCCAGCCTGTGGTGGTCAACTGGCGAATCGCCTCCGATTCGTCTTTCAATGCAGTGGTCAGCAGCGGCAGCTTCGTTACAGATGCATCCCGCGACTTTACCGTGAAAGTAGATGCCACAGGATTGCTTGCAGGAACAACCTACTTCTATGATTTTGAAACGGACGGAAATCACTCAGCCACCGGCAGGACAAAAACCGCTCCTGCCGGAAATGTGTCACACCTGAGGTTTGCGGTAGTCACCTGCGCCAAATATTCCAAGGGATATTTCAATGCCTACGGGCGCATTGGAGAACGTGACGATATTGACGCGGTGATTCATCTTGGCGATTACATCTACGAGAGCAAAGACTCCGGAGATGTGGGCAGACCGATGCTCCCGTTCGCCCGTTGCACCACGCTGGCGCAATTCAGAACACGCTATGCACAATATCATACGGACCCCGACCTTGTTCGTGTGCGCCAGCGGCATCCGTTCATTAACGTGTGGGATGACCATGAGACCTCCAACAACTGCTGGCAGCATGGCTCTCCAAATTTCCCTGACAGTGTGTTTGCATTAATCAAGCCCGCGGCTACACAAGCTTATTTTGAATGGATTCCGATTCGGGAAGACACCGCCCATCCCGGCAGGATTTACCGCAAGTTTCAATATGGCGGCTTGTTGGACCTCATTATGCTTGATACGCGGAGGGAAGGGCGGATGAAGCAGGTTCCGTTTGACAGTGCCGCCATCATTAACGATACCAGCCGCACCATGCTGGGACATGAGCAATTTAACTGGCTTATCTCCGGGCTGGACAACAGCAGTGCGCAGTGGCGCATCATCGGGCAGCAGGTGATGATGGCGCCTGCGCTGCTTTTCGGCAATCCGCTGAACAATGACCAGTGGGACGGCTATCCGGCTGAGAGGGCAAAGCTCTTTCATCACATCATGAGCAACCAGATTGAAAATGTGGTGGTGCTCACCGGTGATTTGCATGCATCATTGGCAAATGACTTGCCTTATGATATCACCCTCTATAATGACACCACGGGAGCAGGTTCCGTTGGGGTTGAATTCATTACGCCTGCCATAGCTTCCAGCAAAAGCACCTTCAGCGCGGTGCCGTTCAGCACAGTGAAATTGAACAATCCTTACATCCAGTATGCTGAGTTTGACAAGAACGGCTATCTCATTCTGGATGTGACGCCCGGAAAAGTGCAGGGAGATTTTTATTACGTTTCCACTACCGAGGCGCCCGACTCCAGTGAGCAGCTTGGCGCGAGCTATTCTACGCTTGAGGGCACCCGGTATTTCTGCAGAACGCCCCTGTCCGCTCTGTCACCTATTTTTTCGAATGATGAAAAGCTGATTCCGATTTCTCCCAACCCCGCACATGATGAAATTACGGTGGAATTGAATTCGGCTTGCGGAAACATCACTTTCAGAATTTTTGATTTGCAAG
>DATLYB010000086.1:0-8929 GCA_035575215.1 Chitinophagales bacterium | reverse complement strand
ACCGTAGCCGTTACCTACGAGATTGACTTCAAGGGCGATGTGATTGATGCAAAAATAAAAAGCGGCATCGGTTACGGGTGCGATGAAGAGGCAATCAGGGTGGTGAAGATGCTGAAATTCGCAGTGCCGAAACATCACAAGCTGCGCGTTACATTTCACAGAACCATCAACATCCATTTCAGGCTGCCGAAACCCCAAAAGCAAAGCACGCAGTACGTATATAATTACGTGGAGAAGAAAAAAGAAGGGAAAAGCAGCTACACTTACAACATCTCATTCCAGAGATGAGACGACATTCCCGCTTTTGAAATTGTCCAGCCCTTCCTGCAGGAATTTAATGTACTCGTCTTTATCGCGGGTCATTCCACGAGGTGTGTTCAGTTCTTTTTCATCAGGCGTCATCAGGACATAATAGGGCTGAGCGGCTTGCTTAAACCGGCATTGCTGATAATCATGCCACTTATTGCCGAGCGTTTTCAGTTTCTTGTTGGTGCACTTCGACATTTTTTGTTCCGCAGCGGGAAGCTTGGATTTATCATCCACATAAAGCGAGATGAGCACATATTCTTCCTTAATATATTTCAGCACATCGGGATTCGCCCACACATAGTCTTCCATCCAACGGCAATTGGCGCAGGAATATCCGGTAAAATCAATCATAATAGGCTTGTTGTGTTTTTTGGCATATGCAATTCCCTCGTGCAAATCATGGAAGCAATCAAGGTCGAGTGGACAGGAGTTGTTGCTATAAATGGAGTAATAACCGGGAGGAAGAAAACCGCTAAGTGCTTTCAGGGGTGCGCCTTGCAATCCCGGAATCAGAAGGAATATCACTGCCAGGATAGGCAGTGCGAAAGCCAGCCGGATACGCGAGAATTTTTTCACTGCCCCATCATGCGGAAAGCGAATCAATCCAAGCGTGTAAACCAGCATGCCGAGCAGGACAAGAATCCAGATTCCGATGAAAATCTCCCGCTTGATAAAATTCCAGTGATAGGCGAGATCAACCGTTGAGATGAATTTAAGCGCAAGCGCGAGCTCCAAAAATCCCAACTGGACCTTCACTGCGTTGAGCCAGCCTCCGGATTTTGGCAATGAATTCATCCAGCCGGGAAATGCGGCAAACAAACCAAAAGGAAGCGCCAGCGCGAGGGAGAATCCCATCATGCCCACCATAGGTCCCACCGTGCTTCCGCGCACCGCAGCTTCCACCAGCAGGGAACCGATGATGGGACCGGTGCATGAGAAAGACACCAGCGAAAGCGTGAATGCCATGAAAAAAATACCAATCCAGCCGCCCTTGTCAGACATGCGGTCAACCTTGTTGACG
The DNA here is from genome assembly GCA_035575215.1 of Chitinophagales bacterium. GTDB lineage: Bacteria > Bacteroidota > Bacteroidia > Chitinophagales > CAIOSU01 > DATLYB01. The sequence goes on along the minus strand of DATLYB010000086.1, from coordinate 7,599 downwards.
AACGAGCTGGGCAGCGTGATGTCAAAGAATCCGAAAAATGAGATGGCAAAAACAATGAAGATGATAAAGAAAGCAATGTTGAAATAAATATCGCTCGCCATCGCATTAAGGGCGTCAGAGCCAAACAGGAGTGTGATAAGAATGCCAAGCGAAACATAAATGATGATGATGGAAAAGCCGTAGCCAAAAGCGTTGATGATTCCCTTTCTGCGGGTTTTGCTGGTTTTGGTGAAAAAGCTTACAGTCATCGGTATCATCGGAAATACGCAGGGCGTCAGCAGGGCAAGCAGCCCGCCCAGAAAACCTCCGATAAAAATTCCAAGCAATGACCTGTTGGGGGCATCTTCCTCTCCGGCAATTTCACCACCGTCTTCATCGCTGAAAGCAAATTCCACCGTTTGGGGGGGAAGGCACATCTCCTCATTGCAGGTCATGAATTCAAGCGAGCCTTTGATAATTACGTCAGACCGGGAGATTTTGACAAGCTGCGTGAAAACCCCTTTCCCGCTGAATTTTTTCACATAGATACTGTCAAACAGCGGGTCTTCTTTTTCAATTACATGCTCGCCCGTTTCCTCCACCTTCCCGATGAATTCTACTTTGGCATTTTTGTCGAACGTAAATGAGGTCGGCACCGGGCGAATGTCATCTTCATTTCCCCCGATATGCTGCGAATATAAGTACCAGCCCGAATCAATGGAGGCTTCAAAAATCAGGCGGTATTCATCTCCCTGAACCAGTTCTTTTTTAAAACTCCATTTCACCGGCTCGATAAATCCGCTGCTGGTGTTTTGGTCAAACAGGGTTTGCGCAGATGTTTGCGGAATTATTGAAAAAAGAAGCGAAGCCCAAACTCCCTCTTCATTGAAGGAAATGAGGCTGCCCTGTGAATCATCAAAAACAAATGAAAACGGAATCTGAGAAGGAGGGAGGCATTTCTCATCATCGCAGGTCATAAATTCCAGATACCCCTTCAGTTCCTTAGCACCTTTGGAAACCTTTACCTTTTGAGTAAACCGCACGCTGCCGCTGAATTTTTTCACAAACAAGTCGTCAAACAAGGCATCCTTTCCCTCCTTCACATGTTCTCCGGCTTCCTCGGTTTTCCCAATCAGCTCTATTTTTTTATTCTTTTCAAAATGGAAAGAAGTTGGAACGGGGCGAATGGAATTTTCATCCCCTCCGATATATTGAGAATAGATGTTCCAGCCCTGGTCGAGCGTCACATCAAAATGAAGCAGGTATTCATCACCGGCAATCTTCTCCTTGGAAAACCGCCACGTTGCCGGCTGAAAATTTTGAGAAAAGGAGGCAAATGAGAGGAAGATAGCTGCAATAAAAAAACTCAGCGGGTAAAATTTTCCTTTCATACATGTAAAATTTTCTCAGAAACGCATTGAACTATCTCAAATTGCTAATTACAAAAGAAAGTTTCAATCTTTATACGCAACCACCTCATTCAAGATGAACGTGGCGTTGTTTTCCGCAAAATTATATTGATTTCAATACCGGTGTGCCAGCCATCAGCGACTGAAACAGCCGCAAGCCATCGGTGTTATTCAGCGTCCGCTCGGAAGCCCGCTCAGGATGCGGCATCATGCCGAACACGTTCCGCCTCTCGTTGCAAATACCCGCAATGTTTTCCAGTGAGCCGTTCGGATTGGCGGCTTCGTTTATCTCGCCTTTTTCGTTGCAATAGCGGAATAATATCTGGTCGTTGTTTTTAAGTTTTTTTAACATTTGCTCCTCCGCGTAAAATCGTCCTTCCGCATGAGCTATGGGAATTTTCAGCGGCTTGCGCAAATCCAGCTCAGCGGTGATACGCGAATGGTTGGTCTGCGGCAGGATGTGCACATTTTTGCAAATGAACCTCTGGTCGCGGTTTCTCACCAGCGCGCCCGGCAGCAATCCCGCTTCGCATAATATCTGGAAGCCGTTGCAAATGCCCATCACCAAGCCACCGCTGCTGGCGAATTCAATCACCGGCTCCATGATGGGGGAGAAGCGCGCGATGGCGCCTGAGCGCAGGTAATCACCGTAGGAAAACCCACCGGGCAGCATGACGCAATCGTCTGTGCTGAAGCTGTCAAGCGATTTGTTTTTGTGCCAAAGGATTTTCACTTCTGCCCCCAGCACGTTTTCAAGCACATGGATTAAATCCCGGTCACAATTGGAACCGGGAAAAATGACAACTCCGAATTTCATGTTTACCTTATCCTTTGTAATACTGAAAAAACAACACCACGGCTACCCATCCATAATGAATGATATTGGCGATTCTTACCCTCCGGATGTTCACAAACAAATAGGAAATAACGATTGACAAAGGTACGCACAAAACCACAAAATGATGCAGGGTCACCCTCCCGGGAAACAGGCTGGGCAAGAAAAGCAGCAGAAATGCCCACCAGGCCAGGATAACGAATTTGCGGGCTAGAACCGCACTCTTCAAAAAATTCAGCAGGAAGATTATCACCGCTGCAAATGCAAGAATTGCTGTGTACCCGGCTATGAGAGATAGTGAAATCACCGATGAAAATCTGCTTCCCGGCAGAACAGTTGCCGACAGAATATAGCCTTGCATGAAAACAGGAAGCTTGTCGGTCAAATAATAAAAAGTGCCTGTTAAAAAAATGATGGATACAAATCCCGAAAAACCAATCGCCCACTCGCGCCAATTAAATGAGCGCATCACTGCCAGCGCAATGAACAGCAAAACAACCAGCAAAAAAGCGGGTTTGTAAAACAGCCCGGCAACTCCGGTCAGGAAGCCCATATCAAAGACCTCGGCAAAGCAGCGCTGCTGACGGAAAAATTTCAATGTCTTCCCAAGAGCTGGAATAATGAAAGTCATCGAGAGCAGGGCAGGCGACAAAAACAAAAACTCGCGGAACAAGCACACGGCAGTAACATACACCACCGAAGGTACAAAGGTGACGGTATCAAACAATTTGGCTGCCCCCATCAGGCTGTTAAGCATCAGAGCTTGCACAAACAGCATGATGACGGTAATGACGGAGAGAACGTAATGGTTGTTGTTGAACAGGATTTCTGTCAGATGAAAAAACAGTTGCGAAAAAGGCGCGGACGTTTGCGGGACTGCAAAGAAAGCCGGCTCAATGAACAACACCAGATTCAGCACGATAACGTACAGAAAAAGAAAAAGCGTGACGGTGGGATTATTAACGTTGAAGAACTTTATCACGGTAATATCTTAGACAAAACAACTCCGGTTTTCAAAAAAGATAAGCAGTAGCACGCGCTTCAATAAGTCACCTTCACAAAGCTTAGATAATTCCGCTTGTAGCTCGGTATCAGAATTTCATTGGTTGAAATCTGCTTCCCCAGTTTCGGTGCCAGCAATACATTCCGGTCGCCTGCATTAAACAAATACTGTCTTTCTGAATGACCGGCTTTGTCCACTTCGTACTCCGATACGTTTGTTTTCTGGTAAATTTCTTCATTGTAAACGAAATGCAGCTTGCCACCGGTAGTTGCCAGGCAATACGAGGAAAAAAAGCCGTCATCATCTTCGGAGATTTGCTTTTTCTTCAGCACCATGCTCCAGTCGAGTGTGCCGTCAGGAGCTACTGAAAGCAGCATGATGTCATTATAGTAAGAGATATTGATGGTGCGGAAGCTGGGACCGATGGAAGGCGTGAACGAAGGCACCTGCATGTTTTCCTCCGTGTCGAAGCGCGACTCTGCAATGATGATGGCGCCTCCGTCAAAGCGCATAACCAAATCATTCACTTCAAAGGAGTAGAAGCCGTTGAAATTCCTCGAAGTATCCTTGCCGGTGACCTCGAAAATCAAATCATGTGAAAATTTCATGTACTGATTCGTCCTCAAAACACCGCTGTCCAAATCGTAAACTGAATAAAAATATCCCTGCGCTTCTTCGCCTGCATCATCGGTGTAAAAGCCCGTGGCTATCAGGTTTTTGTTGACATTATCCATATCCATGTAAAGTTTTCTGAAAATGGGACGCTGAAAATGAAAATCAAGCTCGCGTACGATTTCGCTCGCTGTTTCATACATCTTCACGGTAAAAGCATCTGCGGTGGAAGCTTTTTTCCTTGATTTGTTTTCGTCCTCCAGCAGGATGAAGACATTCCCCTCGTTATCCGGAAACACTTTCCGGAGCAGCATTCCGCTTTTGCTGATAGGGATGTCCTTTCTCGCGAGTATATTCAACTCTCCATCTGCGATGATAAGCCTTACCCGCTCAGCGTATTCTTCGCTCTCTGAAACAGGGTAGTAGCATACCATTTTCGACTGGTTTTGAGATACTGCCACCCTTACGGTTGATTCCGCATCAAACTTTCCGGAATTCACTGAGTCAATCAAAACTGCGTTGCCCTCTCCGCTGAATTTGCCGTTCCACTTTTCTGCAAACAATACGGGAACACCTTTTTGGTCCGACAGATAAAATGCCAGCGTTTTCTCCGGATAAATCACTATCCGCTTCACACTGCTGGCGTTATATTTGAACGTAAGCGATTTTTCCCAACGCACGTTCAGCTTATTGCCATAAGCTTCAATTACGTGGGTGCTCCTGCCGTATTTGTAAACCAGCACGCCTTCCTTGTTCTTTCCTAAAATCCTGAACTCAGGCGTTTTGGATGAAAGTTTTTTGGGAATGGAATAGGAAAGTGTTTGCGGGAAGAGAGGGGCTGCCGATAGTATGGAAAGCAGCAGCAGCAGCCAGCGGCTGAAGGCGGCAGGATAATTTGCTGATTCGCGGAATTGCCGGTTTGCCGTCATCCTGCGTTTATCGAAGGAAGGTGCATGCAACGTCACCCCTTGACTCTGCTCAGGATGGCAGCTTGGCGCAATTTGCAACCCGCAGTTCGCAATTCGTAATTTTTTCATCAGCTTTTCAATCGGGGGTCTAAGGCATCTGTCAGCCCTTCGCCTAAAAGATTAAACACCGTTACCGTAATGAAAATTGCAAAGCCGGGGAAAATGGCAAGCCACCAGGCTTCTGGCGCCTGCCGGGCAAGGGACAGCAGCTTGCCCCACGTCACCACTTCAGCCTGCACCCCGATGCCAAGGAATGACAGGGCTGACTCCACCAGGATGGCGCCAGCCACTCCAAAGGCAATGTCAATCAGCACCGGAGTAAGCGAGTTGGGAATGGCGTGGCGGAAAATAATTCTTGCCTCGGAATAGCCAAGCGCCTGCGCGGCTTCGATATATTCAAGGCTTCGCACGCGAAGCAGCTCACCGCGGATGAAACGTGCGATGCCCGTCCATGAAGTGGCTCCGATAATCACCATCACCAGCATGATGGATGGCTTGGCAATGGCAACCACCGAAAGAATTAAAAGCAGCCGCGGGATGGAGATGAAAATCTCAATCAGCCGTGAGATGATGATGTCAAGCGGCACGCTGACGCGCGTTCCGCTGAAAGGGATTTTTTTCAAAAAAACCGCAAGAACGTTGGGAACTGCCATGATGAGCAGGAAATAAAACATGCTGATGAGAAACTGCACCATGAATGGGAACATGCCCTCCTCAAAAGCATTTGACAGCGCATATCCTCTTACGCTGAAGGCATAGAAAAAAGCAATGAACAGGAACGCCATGTTCGCATACAATCTGCCCCTTGAAATTTTCAGGCGCTGGTCGCCAAAATATCCCGCCAGCGAACCCAGCACGATGCCGATGACGGCAGCGATTGACATGGATACGATGCCTACCAGCATTGCCACGCGCGTGCCGTGAATCATGCCCGCCAGCACATCGCGCCCGATTTCATCGGTGCCCATCAGGTGTTTCCACCGCCATGATTTTACCTCCTGTTCTTCAAACGGACCCACGTACTGCACGTTGTAAATGTCCATCTCGGTGGGTGAGTACGGCACCGGAGGCCAGATGACTGCATCATATTGCAGCGTCTTCCAGTCGGCAAAAGCGAATTCAGCAGACCATCTGCTCAATCCCATTCCGACAGCGTAATCTTTCAGCACCGGGAAAAATGTCTTGCCGTCAATCTTGCAATACAGCGGCTTTTCATTGGCAAGAAAATCAGCCAGCAAGCCAATCACGATTATCACATACACCAGCCGCAGCGACCACACCGCAGGCCGGTTCTTCCGGAATTGCCGCCTGACAATTGCCCAGTAGCCTTGGTCGGGTTGGGTTGGCTGCATCTGTTTCTTTAAAAAAAAAGTTTAATGAAGCCGCACGAAAGACGGGTTTTCGCAGTCATCATCCGAAGAATACTACAAACCTTCCGGCTTTGAAACATTACCTGGCTTTTTTGGTGAATGAAATACGCGGGTCAACCAGCGCATACAGCAAGTCGGCTACCAGAATTCCCACCATTGTAAGGATGGCTGAAAACATCAGAATCGTGTAAAGCACCGGATAATTGCGCGCCACCACCGATTCGTAGCTCACCCTGCCCATGCCGGGAATATTGAAGATGAACTCAATAATCACCGAGCCGCTGATAATCACAGGGAACAATCCTGCAAACATGGTGATAATCGGAATCAGGGAATTTCTGAAAGCGTGCTTCCACACCACCGTTTTTCTGTCAAGCCCTTTTGCCTGGGCAGTGCGGATGTAATCCTGGCGAATCACCGTCAGCATGCCGCCCCGCATCTGGCGCGAGATGAAGGCAAACGAGCCGTACGTCAGGCAAAACACCGGCAGCACGAAATGATATGCCCTGTCCCAAAAAATCTCACAGAAGGATGCGCTGGACGAAAGGGTTTGCGAACCTACGCCATAGGTGGGAAACCAGTCCATGCCGTATTCAGGCGTGGTGACAAACACAACGAGCATCGTTGCCACCCAGAACGAGGGCAGCGAATAGAAGATGAAAAGCAGAGTGGAAGTGACCCGGTCGAATGTCGAGTCTTTCAGCACTGCGGTTTCCACGCCAATGGGAATAGAGATGAGGTAAGCGATGATAATGGAAACGATGTTCAGAATGATGGTCCACTTGATGGCATCGAGGATGATGGAAGAAACGGGGCGTCCATCGAGGTAGGACTTTCCGAAATCAAAGCGAAAGAATCCTTTTGCCACTTTGCGCGGGTCGTCATTCTTGCCGAACCACGGCACGTCACCGAACAGCCAGCGGTGATACTGATTGCGATAGCCATGCCAGTGGAACGCAGGGATATATTTTTTCCCCGGAGTGGCTTCGCTTTTCACTTTTGAATAATTTGCCTTCACCGCATGCACAAATGGCAGTGCTGCCGCCAGCGTGCGCTGCGCTGCGGAGTCCATCAGGCTGATTTGACGCGCAATCACCGCATCTTCCCAATGGCGGTACAACTCATTGCATCCTTCGCGGATGAGACGGATGCTTTCATAGTTGAACGAATCACGCTGCACATCGAACAGCGCATATTCCAGCTTTTTCACGCTGTGGTAGTAATCGGAAATCTGCCGCCAGTTGCCATATTCGTTGATGAGGCGGCTTAATGTCTGGCGCTCGTGCTTGCGGGCGATGCGGTACAGCGTGTCGGGGCAGGCTTTGGATGTGATGGAAAAATAAAACACCGGAAGATTGAGCCCCATCTTTTCGCTCAAATCAAGATAAGCCCTTTCGCCTGCGAGCTTTTCGGCAATCTGTCC
>DATLYB010000085.1:0-5041 GCA_035575215.1 Chitinophagales bacterium | reverse complement strand
CAGGTAGAAGATGTAATGGAGTCAACGGTTGAAAAAAAATCATCCACGGTGGAGGGGGAAACTGCTGAAAAACGGGAGAAGAAAACTCCGGTTTCAACTGAAAATGCCGGAGAAGTTACAAGAGGGAAGTGGTATTTAAGTATTGTTACCGTAAGCGATGAGGCTGCGGCTCAGCAGGCAGCCTCCGGGCTGAAATCACAGGGGTATTCCAACTCCGGTTATTATTATATTCCCGATTACGACCCCAGCGGAAAGAAACTGTATAAAGTTTACATCGGACCCTTCGCTTCCGTTGAAGATGCCGAAAATGCGCTGGATGATGAAGTCAGAGCAGCCAGCCCCGGAGTCTATGCTTACCAGTTGAGGTAGGCACCTGTCTGTTGTTTAGGAACCGGAATTTCAGTTCGCAACTTGAATGAAGAAACCATTCACATCATAAACGGATACCTGTAATCCTTAGGCGGGTTAAGGTTTTCCTTGATAGCGCGGGGTGAAGTCCAGCGTATCAGGTTCAGGTAAGAGCCGGCTTTGTCGTTGGTGCCCGATGCGCGTGAGCCGCCAAAGGGCTGTTGTCCCACCACCGCTCCGGTAGGCTTGTCGTTGATGTAAAAATTTCCTGCCGCATACCGCAGCTTTTGTGATGCGATGGAAATGGCTTTGCGGTCTTGCGAAAAAATTGCGCCCGTAAGACCATAGGGTGAAGTGGTATCCACCAATTCCAGCGCCTCCTCAAATTTCTTTTCGGGATAGACATACACCGTCAGAACCGGGCCGAAAATCTCTTCACACATCGTCACATAGCCGGGTTTCTTTGCGACTATGACGGTAGGCTCGATGAAATAGCCTTCCTTGCTGCTGAAGTTTCCGCCCGCGATGATTTCCTGTTTGTCTTTTTTGGCGCGTCTGATGTAGGAGGTGATTTTGTCGAATGCGCCCGCGTCAATCACTGCATTGATGAAGTTGGAGAAATCTTCGGGTGAGCCTATCTTGAACGATGCGATGTCGCGCTGTAATCCTTCTTTTACTTGTTTCCACAAATTTGCTGGGATATAAGCGCGCGAGGCGGCTGAGCATTTCTGTCCCTGGTATTCGAAGGCGCCCCTTGTCAAAGCCGTTACCAGACTGGCAACGTCTGCAGAGGGATGCGCAATCACGAAATCTTTTCCTCCGGTTTCCCCTACAATGCGCGGGTATGATTTGTATTTGGAAATGTTGTTGCCGATGGTTTTCCAGATGTGCTGAAATGTTGCCGTTGAGCCCGTGAAATGCACACCGGCAAGTTCAGGATGATTCAGTGCCGCCTCCCCGGTCACGCTTCCGGGTGAAGTGATGAGATTGATGACCCCTTTCGGCAAACCCGCTTCGCGCAACAGTTCCATAATCGTCCATGCCGAATAGATTTGGGTGGAAGCCGGCTTCCATACCACCGTGTTGCCCATCAATGCAGGTGCAGTGGGAAGATTTCCCGCGATGGAAGTAAAATTAAACGGAGTGATTGCCAGTACAAAACCTTCAAGCGGGCGGTAATCCATGCTGTTGCGCACGCCTTCGGGCGAGTAAGGCTGTTCGGCATAAATCTGCTGCATGAAATGCACATTGAAGCGGAAGAAGTCCGCCAGCTCGCACACCGCGTCAATCTCCGACTGGTGCACGTTTTTCGACTGGCACAGCATGGTGGCGGCATTCATTTTCTGCCGCCAGCCATAGCGCAGCAAATCGGCTGCCCGCAAAAAAACGGCAGCACGCTCATCCCAGCGGGTATGCTCCCATTCATGCTTTGCTTTCAGCGCGGCATCAATGGCTTCCGCTACATGTTTTTTTTCACCCAGATAGTAGGCGCCCAGCTTATGCTTCAGCTCATGCGGTGGATGAATCGGAATTTTCTTTTTGCCCTTCACATTTTTCCCGCCAATCACCATCGGAATCTCAATGGCTTTTGATTTGGCTTTTTTCAGTGCAGCCTTCAGCTCTTCGCGCTCGGCTGAGCCGGGACCGTAGTTTTTAACCCATTCATTGATGTTAGGCGGGGTACGGAATTCGATGAGCATAGTCCTTACCCCCACCCGCCTTCCGGAGGAGAACCTGTTCTCCCCAGAAACCTGCGGAGGGGATGGCGAAAATACTTCATTTAGAAAAATTGAACATCGTTAATAACAAGTATAGAGCGCTTGTTTCATGCCTAAATCGTAATCACCTATATTTGCAGGGCTTTTGAAGTAATATGGAATACCTCAGAGATTATGTTCCGATTTTGCTGTTGTTCATTGTTGTGTTCGGCTTCATTGTAGTGAATATTGCCGCCACGCATCTGCTGGGACCCAAGCGGACAAACAAAAAAAAGCTGGAAGCATTCGAGTGCGGCTATGAAGTGGAGGGGAATGCAAGAACCCCATTTCACGTGAAGTATTTTTTGGTGGCGATTCTTTTCGTACTGTTTGATGTGGAAGTGATATTTATGTATCCGTGGGTGGTCAACTTTGAGGAGTTGGGCTGGATAGGGTTTATCGAAATGATGACTTTTCTGGCATTTTTGCTCGTAGGATTTGTTTATATAGTCAGAAAAGGGGCATTGAAATGGGAGTCTTAAAAAGCTTGAAGTTTGAATCGTTTTATTGATGACAGCAACCGCAAAAATTCCCAACCTGGTTCAACCTCCTCCGGGGTATGAAGGTCATGGCTTTTTTGCCACCACACTCGATAAAGCCATCGGGCTGGCGCGCAAATATTCCATCTGGCCGCTGCCGTTTGCCACCTCCTGCTGCGGCATTGAATTTATGGCCACGATGGGCGCGCATTATGACTTTGCACGGTTTGGTTCCGAGCGTCCCAGTTTTTCTCCGCGGCAGGCTGACTTGCTGATGGTGATGGGAACGATTGCCAAGAAGATGGCGCCACCCCTCAAGCAGGTGTACATCCAAATGGCAGAACCCAAATGGGTGCTGGCAATGGGCGCCTGCGCATCGAGCGGTGGCATTTTCGATACCTACAGTGTGCTGCAGGGGATTGATGAGATTATCCCGGTGGATGTCTATGTGCCCGGTTGTCCGCCCCGTCCGGAGCAGGTAATTGACGGGTTGCTGAAAATCCAGGAATTGGTGAAAAACGAATCCCTGCGCAAGCGTCATTCACCTGAATATAAAGCCTTGCTTGCCAAGTACGGAATCGAATAATGACCAGACCAAGAGTGTAAACCGTAAATCCTAAAATGATTCCTCATTCGCTCATTCAGGAAAAAATAACCACACGCTTCGGCAACGATGTGATTTCAGTGGAAGAGGAGCCGCTTTACAAAGCGCTGGTCATTACTGTACATCCTGAAAAGATTGCCGAGGTGCTGAAATTTCTGTATGATGACAAAGACCTGCAATTTCAGTTTCTGACATCCCTGTTTGCCGTGCATTATCCCGAACGGAAAGGAGAAGAGATAGCCGTGGTTTACCTGCTGCACAGCCTTTGGAAAAACACACGCATCCGAATCAAGACATATCTTCCCGTCAGTCATCCCGAAATTGATACGGCAACCACGTTGTTTGCCGCTGCCAATTGGATGGAGCGCGAAACCTATGATTTCTTCGGAGTGATATTCAGAGGACATCCCCATCTCAAGCGGATTCTCAATATTGACAGCATGGACTATTTCCCCATGCGGAAAGAATATCCGCTGGAAGAAGGTACGCGCATGGATAAGGATGACACAATGTTCGGCAGGGAAAAGGTGATTGAGAAGAGTTAAACGTTATTTAAAAAATTGGCACGTTAAACGTTTAACAAGCTTTCGAAAGCATGGAACAAAACACAGTTTTACAAAACTTGCCCGTCACGGAACAGTCAGTTGGTGATGACGGGCTGGTCACTATCAATTTAGGACCCACGCATCCGGCTACACACGGAGTACTCCAAAACGTACTGAAGCTGGATGGCGAGAAAGTGGTTTTCGCTGAACCTACCATCGGCTACATCCACCGCGCCTTTGAAAAATTGGGAGAACGAAGACCCTACTACCAAATCACACCCATCACCGACCGCATGAACTACTGCTCGGCACCCATCAACAATATCGGGTGGCACATGGCGGTGGAAAAGCTTCTGGGCATCAGGGTTCCCAAGCGCGTGGATTACATGCGCGTGATTATCATGGAACTGGCGCGCATTGCCGACCATATCATCTGCAACTCCATCCTCGGTGTTGACACGGGCGCTTTCTCCGGTTTTCTTTACATGTTCCAAAAGCGTGAAGACATCTACGAGATTTACGAGGAGATTTGCGGCTCGCGCCTTACCACCAACATCGGCAGAATTGGCGGCTTCGAGCGCGACTTCAATAAAACTGCCGTGGAGAAACTGCAGAAGTTTCTGGCGGAGTTCCCAAAAACACTCGCTGAGTTTGAAGGGCTTTTCAACCGCAACCGCATCTTCATGGACAGAACAATAGGCGTAGGCGGCATCTCAGCCGAACGGGCACTCAATTACGGTTTCACCGGTCCCAACCTTCGGGCTGCCGGTGTGGATTATGACGTGCGCGTGATGGAGCCTTATTCCTCCTACGAAGATTTTGAGTTCGACATCCCCATCGGCAAAAATGGCGACTGTTATGACCGTTTCATGGTACGCAACCAGGAGATGCATCAAAGCCTTCGCATCATCCGGCAGGCGCTGGAGAAAATGCCGAAGGGACCTTACCATGCTGATGTGCCATGGGTATATCTGCCACCCAAGGAAGAAGTGTACACCAGCATGGAAGCGCTCATCTATCACTTCAAGATTATCATGGGGGAAATTGGAGTTCCCAAGGGTGAAGTTTACTTTGCTGTGGAAGGAGGCAATGGCGAACTCGGCTTTTACATCATCAGCGATGGCGGCAGGCAACCCTACCGTCTGCATTTCCGCAGGCCGTGCTTCATCTATTACCAGGCTTACCCTGAATTGATAAAGGGGCAACTGCTCTCCGATGCCGTTGTCACCATGAGCAGCCTGAATGTAATTGCCGGTGAATTGGATGCGTGAGGGGGAATACTGTTAACCCAGCCTTTAAAGGCGGGGT
>DATLYB010000084.1:0-11416 GCA_035575215.1 Chitinophagales bacterium | reverse complement strand
AGTTCACCTTGCTGTCGGAGGCAGCATCAGTGCGCCACTTGATAACGATGCTGTTATGCATGGGCATCTGCAGGTAAGGACCGCGGATAACCGTTTGCGAAAAGCCGGCAGAAGCCGAAATAAAAATAACCAGCACGGTGGCTTGAAGAAAAGAGCAAGAAGCTAAGTTCATGACGAATGTTTTATTTTCACAAAACTAAGGGAATAAGAGAAATGATGGATGACCATAGCAGCGTTTCCGATTTACTCTTTCAACTATCACGATATTGGTCATGCCCCACGTAAAGAAAGCCCGGGCGCGTCATAAAATCCTTGACGAGTGCCTGCGTTCACGAAAGTGCAGCATGGAATTCCTGATGAAGAAGTGTCAGCGGATTCTCGGAATCAGTGTGAGCAAAAGAACGCTTCAATATGACATACAATACATGCGCAGCGCACCGCCTGACGGTTATGGTGCGCCAATTGTTTGTGAGCGTGGACTCTATTTCTACTCCGATAGAGAGTTTTCCATCACCAAATTGCCGGTGAATGAGGATGAAATCAACCTGCTGAAACAGGCGGTGACGGCTCTGAAAAACATCAAGGGTTTGCATTTAGCCGAAGAGCTGGAGCCGGTGATACACAAGCTGGAGTCGCGCATTGAAACAAGCTATGGCAGGGAAATGAATATCATCGAGTTTCAATCGCCTGTGGAAACCCTCGGACAGGAACATCTCGGTGATTTGTATAAGGCGATATACAACCAAAACGTTTTGAAAATCCGCTATCAAAGCTTCCGCCAAAAGAAGCCGAAGGAAATCATCCTTCACCCCTATTTGCTGAAAGAATTCAACGACCGCTGGTTCTTGTTCGGCTATGATGAGCAAAACAGGAGAGTATCCAACCTTGCGCTTGACAGGATGAAATCCATCAGGGTGACGAATGTTCCTTTTATCCCGAACACTTTTTTCACCAGGGAGGATTATTTCAAAAACATCATCGGGGTCTCCGTTCCTGAAGGAAAGGCGGTTGAGCAAATCGTGCTCTGGTTCAGCCCGGAGCGGGCGCCCTACATCATTACCAAGCCGCTTCATCATTCCCAGAAACAGCTTGCCTATAATTTCAGGGGATTGAAAATTCAGCTGGATGTGATTCCCAACCGCGAACTGGTGACACTTCTGCTCAGCTTTGGGAAAGACATGAAGGTGCTGAAGCCGGAAAGCCTGGCGAAGGAAGTTGCAGATAACCTGAAAAAGAGTTTGGAGGACTACAGATAGGATGCTGGCGGCATCAAAGAGTCATTGAATTTAAAAAAAATTCATCCAGCGCAAATAGATTGCGCTCCTCCCTCCCATCTTTGACGCAAAAAATTTCATGCAGTCTGTTGTGCTGTTCAAAATATTTGTAAATTGTGACGATACTCCTGTGAAAAAAATCCGCTTTCTCAAAATTCAGTTTGAGGGGGATTTGAAGCCATACGAGATCCCCGCTTTCCGTGGTGCGGTGATTGAAAAAGCCGGGCGCGAAAACGTTTCGTTTCACAACCACCTGTCAGATAATCAGTTTCTTTACGGCTATCCCGTCATTCAATATAAGACTATCGGCAGCAACCCCGCCCTTGTTTGCATGGAATATGGCATTGATGAAGTGCATCATTTCTTCCAGCGCGATTCCTGGGCAATCCACATCGGAGATCGTCAGATTGATTTGAAAGTAAAGCGCCTTCAGCTGGAACAATATGTCCTGCAGGTGTGGGATAAAACCTTCTCCTACCGCATTCACAACTGGGTGGCGCTGAACGGTGAGAATTACAAAAAATACCTGGAGCTTGGCTCTGAGCTGGAGAAAGAGCGGATGCTTGAAAAAATCATGGTGGGCAACATCTTGTCTTTTGCAAAAGGAGTGAAATGGGAGGTGAACAAGCCCATCAGCCTGAAGCTGGACAACATCGGGCAGGCGAAGAAGATTTCATATAAAGGGCAATCACTCATGGCGTTCTGCGTCCGATTCAGAACCAATGTGTTTTTGCCCGATTACATGGGGCTGGGCAAAGGAGTGAGCCATGGCTTCGGTGTGATTAAACACGAAAGAAACAGAGGCAGCATAAAACATGATTGAATGGAATGAATGGAATGAAATAATTGGCGTGAGCAATGGGTTTGAGACAATGAAGCATATAAGAACAAAACCTGTATAGCTTATATGAACACGGAACGACATAAGATTTATCTGGCAGCGCTGCTGCATGATATCGGGAAGTTTGCCTACCGTGCGCAGGAAACAAGAGCCGGAGAGGGACACGAACCGTTAGGCGAAAAATTTATTCTGGAGCACCTCAATAAAATTAAAGTTACCCAAGATTGCGCAGACGAAATTAAAGAATACAGCAAACACCACGAAACGGCAAGCTATTGCCGCATTGCAGACCAGATTACCGCTGCTGAAAGAATCGATGAAAAAGACAGTAAAGAAGCCCGCAGACCGTTAGTTTGTATCTTTCAGAACATTTTCAGGGAAATCAGGAACGGCAACGGTTATCCTGCCTACTACAAGCCTGATGGTATTTATTATTATGAACCAACAGCCATTGATGTACAAAATATAAAGCACAAAACAGAAAAAAACATATCCGATTCTGCCCAATGGAAATTTGATAACAATGAAAGTATTCGCCTGCATAAAGCCTCTTATGATGATTTCAAAAAAGAACTCGCATCTTTGAACAATACAGGGCATATAGAAGCATTTGTTCATTCATTATATTATCTGCTGCATAAATACACTGCCCGGATTTCTTCCGCTTCCTATAAATCATATCCCGACATTAGTTTGTTTGACCACAGCCGTACTACGGCTGCACTGGTAAATTGCCTTACTTATATTCTTAACGAAAAAGACCTTAAGGAATATAATCCCGAAAAATCTCATCAGGATTTTCTGCTTCTGAAGGGCGACTTGGCGGGCATTCAGAAATTTATTTACTCCGATATATCGCCTGATATAGCCGGAGATACCAAGGGGCTTGCCAAGCGGTTGCGCGGACGCTCTTTTTATGTTGCATTGCTCACTGATTTCATTGCCTCATTGTTTATCTGCAAACTGGAACTTGCCGAAGCCAATATTTTATACTCCGGTGGCGGACACTTTTTGCTCATTGCCCCTTCAAACGAAGAAGTGGAGAAAAAAATAGATGCTCTTGAGAAAGAAATCAACCTGATGCTGCGCGATAAACTTTCATCTCGCCTTACGTTGGTCACTGGCAGAAGTTCTTTTGGGAACAATCTTTTTAGTAATGCTTCAGAAGCCATTCAGAAAGTAAATTACGAACTCAACCGCAATAAGTATAAAAAGTACTCCAATTATCTGGATGAAATCATAAATTTCAGGTCGGGGAAAACATCATTTAAGGATGACGAAAAGCTTGGCAAAAACCTCCCCTACGGTAAATACCTGCTGGAAATAGTTACCGAGAATCCCGGTGAATTATTAAATGAAAATAGTTTAGTGGCTTCCTTTGAGAAGTTCCACACTTACTACTTTATCATTAAAGAGCCGGAAAAAGGCAATGAAAAAGATGCCATTAAAAATCTATTATCGGGAAAGGAAAAAACCATACAATCTGTCCGGATATTTAAAATCAATGATGCCGGTTTTCTGGAGTTTGCAAAGGACTTATGCGGACAATATGATTTCCCCATTTCCTTCGGTTTTAAGTTTGTAGGCATTGCCGCCCCGAAAGATGAAGAGGGAGATGTGCTGTCTTTTGAAGAAATTGCTGGATTAGACAGAACGCCAAGAGGAAAACTTTCCTATCCGCAACTCGGAATTTTAAGATTGGATGTGGACAATCTGGGTGCCATTTTCGCACTTGGACTTGAAGAACATGGGACTTCCTTTTCCCGCATTGCCGCTTTAAGCCGCGAACTGCATCACTTCTTCTGTGGCTATATCAATACGGTTGCAGAAAAACATCAGATTTATATTGCTTATTCCGGTGGCGATGATGCCTTTTTTATCGGTTCCTGGATTAATATCATTCATTTTGCAAAAGAGTTCAGGGATACCTTTAAAGAGTTTACTTGCAATAATCCGAATATTACCTTCAGTGCGGGAATTTTTCTTTGCGACAGCCATTTTCCTGTTGCCAAGTTTGCTGAAAATGCAAAAGAAGCGGAAAACAGGTCAAAAAATTTTAACAATAAAAGCAAAAATGCCATTACCGTATTTGAGCATACACCCGGGTGGGAAAACTATGACAGTATGCTTATGTTTTCAGAAAAACTTCTGCGACACACCAAAACCAAAGAAGGCGAAACAGATAACAAACTTGCTCGTTCGCTGGTGCATCGTCTGCTGAGAATAATCAAGGCATCGCTTTATTCAAAAGGTAAATATCAGGGTGAAGTGGATATAGACAAGTTGAACCGGAATGTTATGCAGTTGCATTACCTCTTTGCAAGACACGGATTCACACACGAAGAAATAGAAAAAGCACAGGACGAGCTGAAAAAGGACATCATCAAAGTCATTATGAGCCACTTCAGCAAAAAAGAACTGGTGAAAAATTACCTCATCCCCACCCATTATGTGGTGTTAAAAACAAGAACTCTGGAAAAAAATTAAAAACGTAAAATCCTACCACTATGGCAACATTAGACCAAAAAACCACTGAAAGCTTGATAGGAAATGCCAGAAGTCAGGCAGAGAAACTGGCTAAAAGCATCCGCACCAATCAGGTGCGCAATTTTTACAGCGGTATTATCCGCATCAAGCAGAAATATGAAACAGAAAAAAAATGGACTCCTGAGATTGAAACCCAGGTGCACATGCTCAAACCAGCACTTGCTTATGCTGCCGGCAGGCAAAATGCTGTTAAGCCCTTCAAAGATTTTATTGAACCAGAAATTGAAGCATTGCTTAATTCTTCCGACAAGGAAAAAGCATTAGAAAAGTTCTTCGTGCTTATTGAAAGTTTCATTGCCTACCATAAGTTCTATGGCGGGAAGGATTAAAACATTGTCAAACACATAAAAATTCATACACTATGGCAACATTAAAAGCAAACATTATTTTCCGGGGTAAAATTGAATGTATTACAGGGCTGCACATCGGAAGCGGTTCCGAAAAACTCGAAATCGGAGGCGTTGACTCTCCGGTAATTCGTCATCCCCATACCCAATATCCCTATATTCCGGGCAGTTCGCTGAAAGGCAAACTGCGCACCATGCTGGAGTTTGCGCTGGGAATAGTGTCTTTTGACGGAACCCCCTCAAAAGACACACGTATTGTGCGCTTATTTGGGTTGGGAGCAAAAGAAAAGGAAAAGGAAGGCACAGGACCCACGCGCATCATCGTGCGCGACTGTCATCCCGATAACGAGACCATTCAAATGTGGACAGATAAGGTAGATTCCCTGCTTCTTTATACCGAATACAAAGCCGAAAACACGCTCAACCGCATTACCTCGGCCGCCAACCCGCGGTTTATCGAGCGTGTGGTGCCGGGCTCAAAATTTGATTTTGAAATGATTTATGGTGTGTATGCTATCTCGGTAGGTGATGCCGCAGAGAAAATCAATGAAGACATATCCCAGCTCATTCAGGCTATGCGCCTGCTGGAAGATAGCTATCTGGGCAAATCCGGCACCAGAGGATACGGAAAAGTCAAATTCCACTGCGCTGAACCCTACATCATCAAAGCAGAAGAATACAAAAACGGAAACGGCAATTACCTGAAGTATAAGGAACAGCCGGCATCATTTGTGAATGTGGGCGATTTGTCATTCCATTACTCAGAATAAGACATCAGGTATGAAAATCATTGAACTGTATAACCTGAAAGGCGGACTGAAATCACCTCTGCCCTCAGATACGCTCTGGGGCAATATCTGCTGGGCCATTAAATACCTGTATGGCGACAACGACCTGACAGGTTTTCTTGATTCTTACAGCACCGATCAACCCGCGTTAATTGTCAGTTCATCCTTTCCTTTTGTAAGACAAAAAGCGCAAACCATCCGCTTTTTTCCGCGTCCTATCCTGCCTTTTAAGCCTTTCGATGATATTCAGAAAAAAAACAAAGACAAACCACTTGCGGAAAAAATTACCGATATGAGCACACGAAAGGATCAGAAAGACATTACTCTGCTGGATCAATCCTTTTTCGAAAAAGTGATACAGGGACAGGCCGATTATGAAGATATGCCTTCTTTCAAATTACCCCGTATAGTAGCCACCAGTATTACCCGCAACACCATCGACCGCCTGCGCGGAGGAACACTCGAAATCAACAACACCGGGCAGCTCTTTACCGAAGATGAATATTTCATTCAGTATAGCTCAGGCGATGATGAAAAAGAAGAAGCTGAAACCGGATTATTTTTTCTTGCTCTCGATAAAACCGATGGCAAGCTGGAGGCAGCGCTGCGCCTGTTGAGCCATATCGGTATCGGCGGCAACCGCAGTATCGGCAAAGGGGCTTTCGATTTTTCCGTAAATGATTTTGAAATCAGCGAACCAGCCCATCCCAATGCCCTGATCAATCTGTCTTTATATGTCCCGGCAGATGACGAATTAGGATATTATAAACAACATACACTGCTTTTCAATTATCAGTTGGAACAACGAAAGGGCTACTATGGTGAATTACAGAATGGTGTTTATGAAAAAAATCCGGTGGTGTACTTTAAAGAAGGGGCTGTTTTTCCGCTTCCTGAACAACAAAAACCAGTTTACGGGAAAAATATAACCGAAAATAATGGTGCTTATCCGGTGCACCGTTACGGCATCGGCTTTATGCTCAAAATCTTTATTGACGAAAAAAATTACCGGCAATGAAACTCTATCTAAAACTGCTTACCCCCCTGCACATCGGCTCGGGCAACGATCTGCAACCCATCGATTATGTGATTGCAAACACCCGCTACTATCATCTCACACAAAAGTTTGTATTCAATTTCATGAAGGCGAACAATTTGTTAGACGCTTACACCCGGTGGGTAAATAAAACCGCTCAACAAATAAGCAATATCGAAAACATACCTAAAAAAAACAGAAAGCTTGATCAAAATCAACAATTATCCCAATTACGGAAAGATTTTAACCTGCTGAAATTTTGCGAAGGGCAAAAAAAAACAAACCAGCTCATCCGGGCATTAGAAAATGCTTCCGGCCTTATTAAAATCTCCTTGAACAAGGCGCAACCCGACAGAAACATCCGCGAGCAAATCACCGATGGTACCCACACTCCTTACATCCCCGGCACCAGCATCAAAGGCGCTATACGCACCGCTCTGCTCTATCAGTGGCTGAAAAGCAAGAATCCGGTTAATGACTTAATCAATATCTTCAATTCAGATTTAAGGAACCGCGATATAAAGAAAGAACAATTCGGCAATAAAATAGAAAACCTTGCCTTTTACTGCGGCATTGAAATAAAAAAAGATAACAGAACAGAAATAAGTTACACCGATGAAAAATTTGACCTGCTCAAACTGCTCTCCGTTTCCGATGGAAAAATTATTTCTTCCGGCAATCCCCTCACTCTTATCAAAACCAATCTTTATCTGCGGGACAATACGAGGCAACCACAGTCGCCATGGGTTGAAGCTGTTGCAGCCGGATGCATGATTGAATTTGCCCTGGATTTCAATATTCGCTTTCTTTTTGCATTAAAAGACAATATACGTGATAATGCCGTTATGGTTGATAAGAAAAAGCAGTGGATTGGCATTGCCACAAAAGCCAAAGAACTATTCGGCATTGACATTGCCTCGCTCACAGAAGCCAATCTGGAAGAAAACCGGCATAAAGCCATTCAGCAGGTGCTTTCGGCAATTACTGTTTTTAGTAATAAGCAGAAGCTAAAAAACGAACAATGGAAAGAAGAAATAAAACCCAAACAGCAAATAAAAGAAGGGAGCGTTCCGCAATTCACAAAGGAAAAGATAGATTTTTCCTTTATTCCTGAAAAAGGCGCTTTGAATCTCGGTTTTGCTTCGGGTTTTGCCGGAACAACCGAAATGCTTTATTTGATTGATAATGGCGACTTAAAAAAGGCGTTCAAAAGAGTAATGGAAAAATTTGGCATTGGTGACAAGCCCGGAGCCGGAAGAAAAAGACAGCCGGGCGAAACTTACAAAGCCAATCCCGATAAATTCCCAAAATCACGGACAATGTATGAGGACGGTAACGGAAGCATAAAACCTCTGGGGTGGGCGCTTGTTATGAATGTGGAAGAATACAAAAATTCAGGCAGAAAGGTTGCCGCAGCCCCACAAACATACCAAGCGCCAACACCGCCACCTGCATATGCCCCCCAATACTTCACCGGAAAACTCAAGCCCGGAGCCGGTCCCATTGATGCTATCGTGGTACACGGTGGTAAGCCCAACAAACTAAAATTGTTTATCAAGGGCTATGAAGACAAACTCATTAACGGCTTTGGTTCAGTTCCTTTACCCGAAGGGCAAAAGGTGCAGGTGGTTGCTGCAGAAGTCAATAAAAAAACAGGCGAAATAACCAGTGTAACCATTAAGGCGTTAAAAAGTTAATTATTCTCTATGAAAACCGCTCTTATCATCACCCTCGGCAGCCGGGATATTCAATTTGCGGCTAACCTGCCGGCTAATGATTTTATCAAACAAGCAGCAGATGGGGATTCGGATGTTTACCCGGACAAAAATTTCCCCGGGGTATTATTTCTTAAATCAGCAAGAAAACACGGGCAAATAATCAACGAACATTTTGATTTTTTCTACCCATACCTTCTTTACCCTATTGTAAAACCCGCCATTGAGTATCTGAAGCAATTTACTCAAGTCACTTTTCGTGAACTTATCATTGTGCACACCGATCAGGAAAGAACAAACCCCGAAAAAAGCGCAGGGGACACCCTCCACTTTGCCCAAATAATAGAAAAACTTGTTCGGAATGATTTCCATTCGCTATTCAATTCTGTTCATCACATAAAGGTTGAAGAACATGTTACCGAATATGACAGCATGTATGATTTCTTTACCGGGAAATTCAGAGAACCACCTATTAGTGAATTTGAGCGAAATGCAAAAATTTTTCTTCTCCCCCAGGGCGGCATTGACCAAATAAACACCGCGCTTTTGTTTAAGTGCATGGAGGAATTTCCCAATATGGTTCAGCTTTCCAAACCGGAAAAATCAGGCCCCGATGAACAAGACCGCCCTATTCCTCTGGAGTTCAACCAGCGGTTTTACACGGCAATAAACAAGAAAAAAATTGTCCATGCCCTGGAGCATTTCTATTACCACCTGATTAATGAAGAACTCACTGCCGATCGCCTCATTCTGTTGTATGCCGCTTACGCTTCTGCCCGCCTTGGCCTCCATGGGGAAGAAGCCGAATCCATACGGAACCAGCTGCTGATCAAAGACCGTACCGGCTGGGTGCTAAAAAAATTATTGCCGCTGCAAGATGACAACCTTTCCCTGCAAAAAGAATATTATCTGGCGCTAAAAATTACTTTGAAGCAAAAAAATTATACTGACTTTGTGATTCGCCTTTCTTCACTGCATCAAAGCATGCTGAAAAAATTCATCAGCGATAAATACAAAAAGGATATTCCGGAAACCTGGGACGGGGCACAGCAGGCATGGGACGAAATTCTTAAATCCAGCGATGAACTTTGGAACTATCTGAGTAATCACAAAACCAGCAAAGGACAACCGATTCACTATCAGGAACCATCGGCATCGGTTTTTCAGATTGTATTCAATCACTTCGCACAGGGAGATGAAAAACGCCTTATGCCTATTTTCAGGTTAATGGAAAAATCCAACGAAATCCGCAACCGCGCAGCCCACCAGCTCAAGCCCGTACTGAAAACCGATATTGACACACTGTTTGATAATAAACCAGCAGAAGAAGTACTGAAGCCATTTGATAATTATTTTAATGTTAAGGGATTTGGAATCTATGACGAAATGAACCAAAAAATCCTCTCCCTGCTGCAATAAACCGCAGTAATGAGCCTGAAACCATGGAAGATTCACAATTCCTTAGCGTCTCTTTGCGCTCTTTGCGGTTTCACAATTTCCCCCCGCCAGCGCAAATAGACTGCATCGCCCCTGCGTATCATTGCGCCTAAATCATTACTCCAATCGCACAGCTTATTCTCAACCAGCCCGGCTCGTCACTGAAAGTCAAGGACGGCATGTTCCGCATCCGCCACCGCGATGGCGAAGAAACCGTTCCGCCCGCACAGGTAACGAGCATCTGCCTGCATCCCGCCTCGCTCATCAGCTATGAGGCGGTAGCCATAGCGGTGGAACACGATATTGACATCCTGTTCACCGGGCGCGATGGCTTCCCGTTTGCACGCATCTGGAGCCACCGCTTCGGCTCCGTGTCCACCATCCGCAAACACCAGCTTGCCTTTGCCCAAAGCGATGAAGCCGTCCGGTGGGTGAAAGACATTCTGCTCCGAAAGCTCGATAACCAGCTTGCCCTGGTCCACCTCATCGCTTCGCAATCGCCTGAGGCGGAGAAAGCCGCTGCCGCTGCCGTTTCTTTTCTTGAAAAACAAAAAGACAAACTCTGCACGGAAAACCAGCTTTCAAAAAACGAAGCCTTCGCCTTCTTCCGCTCGGTGGAGGGCGCTGCCGGCAGGGCTTATTTCGGCTTTATCAGCAGCACGCTGCCCCACCAATACCGGTTTGAGCGCAGAAGCAAGCATCCCGCCCATGACATGTTCAACGCCATGCTCAACTATGCCTACGGCATGCTGTATGGCAAGGTGGAAGCCGCCCTCATCAAAGCCGGCATTGACCCCTGCATTGGCGTGATGCACCGCGATGAATACAACCGCCCCGTGCTGGTGTATGACTTCATCGAGCAGTTCAGGCACTGGGCTGACTTTACCGTTTACAGCCTCTGCAGCCAGCAGGTGATGTTCAGGGAATTTTTCAAAGTGGAAGGCGATGCCTGGTTCCTTGACACCTATGCAAAAAGAATCCTCATACAGGCATTCAACGATTACCTTGAAGAGCTGGTGGAGATGAACGGCTTGTCGCGCTCGCGCCACGTGCACATCGGGCTGGAGGCGGCACGGCTCGCCACCCTGCTCAAAAATTTTAATGAACCTTAAAAAATGAAAAAACTATGAACACATTTTTCGCAGGAACCAACATTCGCCAAAGCTCTGCAGAACCATTGAAGCCCGTTTCCCTTGAATGGATAAAAAAACACATCAGCGGGGAAGAGGGCGACCTTGCCATGCAGACCAGGCGGCTGCGCTCCGTGAGGCGCATTGACCGCCAGGCTTTCGACCAGGCAAAGACCTCGCTGCCCTTCTTCATTGCCGCCCGCTTCAAAGACGGCATCCGCAGCACCGCCAACTTTGAAAGCATCTGCGGCATGACGCTCGACTTCGACCGCTGCATTGAAAACGCTGAGCAGGCGCAGCG
>DATLYB010000083.1:0-7780 GCA_035575215.1 Chitinophagales bacterium | reverse complement strand
AACAGACCGATAAGGAATGCCGCTACAGCAGCCGCAAAAATTTCACTCACCGCTGACACCGAATTGCTTTTTACCGCCAGCCGGAAGGCAGCGAAAGAAAGTATCAAAGGCGCAGTCAGCACCAAATTTTCGGGCATCAGGAACCTGTTCATCCCAAAGCAAATGGGTGACGATAAATACAAAAATGCTGCTGCTGCGCTGAACGGCTTGTCTCTTGCTGCAAGAAATGAAAAAGCGTAAACAACCGCTCCCTGAATCAGGAATATCAGAAAATTGACGAGATGAAAAATGTTCTCGCGGTTGCATTCCGGACAGAATTTCAATCCGAGCGCCAGCCAGGAAGTATAGTTGCCGACTCTGCCATACACTTCACCATTGTAAGGAAGCAAAACGTCTTTCACCGCTCCCTTCAGGGAAGTAGATTCAAAATTGTTTACCGCAAGCCTCCGGTAGCCTTTGTCGTCAAAAGCTACCACGTGAACGGTGAAAAATATCGCATACAGCCGCAGCATGAAAATTGCTGCAATTGAAAGCAAGGCTGCCCGCCAGAGCGCTGCAGAAAGTTTAGTATCCCGTACTTCCATAATTCCCTTGATGTTAAAAGTATTATTTTTTCGTGCACAAAGAGGCTATTTCATTAAAAGGAAGACAGGTTCAAGATACCGGAGTATTTTAGCGCCTTAACCAGAGGGATGTTCAAATTCTTGAAGTCAAACGACAAGCGCCAGTTTCAGAAAATCTCTTATTCGCAAAGCGGGGAAGATTTGATAGTGCAATATATTTTTGACGCCATCGGAATTGAAAAGCCATCCTATCTCGACATCGGAGCCTATCATCCATACAGATTCAGCAATACGGCTTTATTTTATGAGAAGGGCAGCCGGGGCGTGAATGTGGAGCCTGACCCCGTGTTATTCAAAAAATTTCCGGATGACAGACCCGAAGACGTCAATCTTAACATTGGCGTGGGGCTGGAGCGCGGGGAGGCTGATTTTTTTATAATGAGCTCCCCCACGCTGAACACTTTTTCAAGGCAGGAAGCCGAACGATACCAGCGGGAAACCCAATACAAATTAAAAGAGGTGAAGAAACTGAAAGTGGATACTTACCAAAATCTTGTTGAAACATATTTCAAGAATGCGCCTGATTTTCTTTCCCTGGATGTGGAGGGATGGGATGAGGTGTTAATCAAAAACATAGATTACTCGCGGTCAGCTCCTGTCGTGATTTGCGTAGAAACCATCACTTTTTCAGAAAAGGGGAAAGGAGTGAAGCAAAAGGGCATCATAGATTTTCTTCAACAGGCTGGCTATTTGTATTATGCCGACACCAACATCAACAGCATCTTTGTGTTGAAAACAAAATGGGAACGCTAAGCCGGTGAAAGCCGCTTCCCTTTAACCGCAGCATGATGGAGAAACACACGATATCGGTATTGATGCCGGCTTACAATGTGGAGAAGTATGTCAGTACTGCCATTGAAAGCATTTTGAATCAAACATACCGCAATCTTGAGCTGCTGGTGATAGACGATGCTTCAACGGATGCTACCGTAAAGGTTATTAAGACGTTTAATGATTCGCGGCTGAAACTTTTTTTTAATGAAAAAAATATCGGTTACCTGAAAACCTGTAACAAGCTGTTTGACCTTGCCGCAGGCAATTTCATAGCCTTTCAGGATTCGGATGATTATTCCGATGTCCGAAGGCTTGAATTGCAGATGCTGGAATTTGAAAAAGACCCTGATTTGGATGTATGCGGAACCAACCTCACCGCCATGCGTGATGACGGCACGTGGATGTTTTGCTCCAACTATGCCCTTGACCGTCAAACCATCATGCAGCAGATGCTGCAAAAAGAATATCCTTTGATTCCGAATTCATTTGTGTTTAAAAGAAAGATTCTCACCACCGTGGGCAAGTATCATGAATTTTGGGACCGCATCGGTGCCGAAGATTATTACTGGGCATGGCTCATAATGGAGAAACACAAGCTTATCAATATCAAGCCCGCCCTGTATTATTATCGCTATAATCCCAAAGGCGTAACAGGCAACTGGACAGATAAAAGCCGAAAACGTCATACCGCTGCCATTCTGCACTACCTGCTTAAACGAAGACACGAAACCGGCACTGACCCCCTGGAACAGAATGATTTGGCGGCACTTGAGTCGTTTATTGACGAATTGGACAAGCCTTACCGGGCTGACCCCTCCCGCTTCTATCGTGAAATGGCACAACGCGATTTCTACATGGGCTATAAAAAAAGAGCGCTGCAACTGATGCTGAAAGCTATCGGTAAGCACCCCTTAAAGACAATCAATTACAAGGACTTTCTTTACTACCTTCGGAAAAAACCAACGGTTTGACAGGAACATAATGCAGCATATTCATTTTCATTGAATCAATACTCCGGTGTGAAAAAGTCATTTCACCTGTTTTTGCTGACATACTTTCTTGCATTTCTCTTTACGCGACTGCCCTATTTTTTAAATTATGACATACCGGGATTCACAAGGGATACCTTCGGGTATTCAGCTCCCGTTAAAGCAATGTTGAATGGCAAGTTGCCGGTTTTTGACGAACGGACGCCCGGCTATTCCCTGTTTCTTTTTTCCTGCAAAGCGGCAGGTTTGAACATCAACCAAATTTTTATCGCACAGTGTATCATCAGCTGGCTGGTAATTATTTACTGCCAATTTCTGATAAGCCGCTATACGCCCCGTTATCGCTGGATTTTTTTTCTGTTGGGAATCATCTTTTATTCTTCAGCGCATTATATCAATTACAATACCCGCATAAACCCCATCAGTCTTTTTACGGATTTCTCCATTCTTACCTGCGTTTTGCTGATTGTTTCCGCCATTACACGGAAGCCGCGCCATTTGCTGTTGGCAGCTTTTACCTGCTGGCTGCTGATTCTGCTTCGTCCGCAAGGTTTTTATGTTCTTCCCGCGTTGGCGCTGGTGGTTGCGGGATTGTCAGTGAAGCGTGAATTTAAAAAGGCTGCGAGCCTGGTAGTTCCCCTGGCCATGCTGCTATTGCTGCTTTTTGCATATAACAAGGCGACATTCGGAAATTTTCTGTTCGGGCAGTATGGTTCCCGCCAGGCGCTTGGAGCCGCTGTGTTTTATCTGGATGACACAGGCGCGTACTCTCCAGAAATCAAGGCCGTAATTCAAAAAATAAACGATTCCTTCACAGACGAAGAACGTGAAATCCTGCGCGGGTCATGGTCATACCAGGAGCTTTCCAAAGTTTTCAATGTTACCAATTGGGACAAGGTCTGGGAGTTTCACAGGCTGTTTAAAACCCATTCGGATGAGTTGCGGCAGCTTGGCAAAAATTCAATGAAGCAGCATCCTGACTTTTATCTGAAATTTATTTACACCAACTTCATTTACTGTTTTCTGCTCAACCGCGATGACTATTTTTTTTATTACAATGAATTAGTTAACCGGAAGTTTTATATCGAACAATCCAATGAGTTTACCTTTATGGAATTGCCGGAAGAAGACTACCGCCACACGTTTGGCGAGTACACCGATATTATCAGAAAAAAGTCAAAGCTGACGAAAACGGGAATCATCCGTGACGATGACTACACTTCTGATTTCGGCAGTGAAAAATTTTTGGTAAAACTCAACCACTACTATCAGATAGTATTTGCTGAACTCTTCAGTAATTCACTTTGGTTGTGGCTGGCTGCACTATCGGCTGGTATTTCAGCGGTGCTTGTGATTCGTTCGCGGCTAAAACACGATGAGCTTTTGCTTCTTCAAATTCCCCTGCTGCTTGTAATTTTTAACAACATCCTCATTTCCTTATCCATCCCGCCATTGGACGGATATGTGTTTCCAACCCGATTCTTTCTTTACTTTTATCCGCTGAGCATTCTTTACTATTGCCTGTCTGAATATGTCTTTTTTCAAGCAAGTTCTTAACGGAAGGAAATACCTGTCGTTTAACCATTATTTCCCGCTGTTTGCTGCTGCGCATGCAGCTTGCTTTGCCGTCACGCGTATTCCGTATTTTCTCAATTATGATATTCCCGGGCTGCGGATGGCTGCAAATTATTACCGGGATAAAATCTTTTTTTTACTGGAAGGCAAGCTGCCGGTGTTTGAAAACCTGCCTGCGCTGTATCCGCTGTTTCTTTATGCGTGCAATCTGGCCGGATTCAGGAACAATGACATACTCATCCTGCAATGCCTCATTAGTCTGCTGAGTGTGGCAGCCTGCCAGTATTTAGTCAATAAATATTTTCCCGGCTACCGATGGGTATTTTTTATTTCAGCGCTCATTTTTTACTCCTCAGCATTGTGCCTTAATTATAACACCCGGATTGAGGAGCGCTCGCTGCTGGCAGATGTCACCATGCTGGCGGTAACATTTTTGGCTCTTGGCTTGGCGGTAGGTAAAAGACGTTTTTTCATTCTGGCTTCTTTGCTTCTTGCCTTGATGCCCTTGTTGCGAACGCAATGTTTTTATGTTGTCCCGTTGGTGGGCATCCTTGCATTTGTCCTGCTGGCAAAAAAGAAATTTATTCAGGCTGCATTGCTGGCTTCTCCGTTTGTTTTGATATTGATGATTTCGTCAGTTTACAACAAAACAACGTTCGGCAGTTTTTTTTTCGGGAAGTATGGGCTGGTGGTATCCCTCGCAAAGGTGGTTTTTTATCTGGATGATGGAGGAGATTATTCTCCTGAAGTGAAAGCAGCCATAAAAAGAGTGAACGATTCATTTTCAGAGGAAGACAAACATACCGTCCGTTATTCGTGGTCTGCCAAAAAGCTGAGAAAAGTGTTTGACATCGGTAATTATGACGACAAAAGCGGTGAATTCAAAACTTTGTTCGATACACACCGCGCGGAGCTTGAAAAGCTTGCGGCTCATTCAAGGAAAAAAAATCCCATCCTGTATCTTAAGTTCATTTACACCAATTTCATTTACTGCTTCCTTTTGAACTATGATAAGTATTATTTTTATTACAACGAGCTGGTTAACCGGAAATACTACATTGAAAAATCAAAGGCATTTGATTATCCGGAGTTTACTGAAGCCGAATACCAACAGATTTATAAGGAATATACTGACTTCATTCGGCAAAAATTACCCCTGCCCAGAAGCGGCATCATCGGGGAGGATGATTATGTCAGCGGATTTGCGGATGAGAATTTTTTTGTAAAGCTCAATCACTATTATCAAATAGCGCATGCCGGCATTTTCAGCAACCTGCTGTGGCTTGTCATGCTGCTGCTCACAATTGCGTTTTCTGTTTGGGAAATGCTTCGCGCCAGATTTCCGGAAGCTGAAATTTTGATTCTTCAAATTCCGCTGGTATGCATCCTGTTCAATTATGGGGTGGTTTCGCTCACCATCCCTCCGCTGGATGGCTACGTGTATCCGACCAAATTCTTTGTTTACTTTTATCCTTTAAGTATTGCGTGTTACCTTTGGATGAAATATGTCAAATCCCGCGTGTGAACTTTCCATCGTCATGCCATGCCTCAATGAGGCGGAAACCATCGGCACCTGCATCAGGAAAGCGAGAAAATTTTTAGAATCCAATAAAATAGAAGGCGAAATCGTCATTGGCGACAACGGCAGCACTGACGGCTCGCAGGCAATTGCACAAACAGAAGGCGCGCGGGTGGTGCCTGTGCCCCAGCGGGGATATGGCGCTGCGTTGCTGGGCGCCATCAAAGAAGCGAAAGGTAAGTATATCATCATGGGCGATTCGGATGACAGCTATGACTTTTTACACCTTGAATTGTTCGTGGAGAAGCTCAGAGAAGGCTATGACCTCGTGATGGGCAACCGTTTCAGGGGCGGCATTGAAAAAGGCGCTATGCCTTTTCTGCACAAATATCTCGGCAATCCTGTCCTGTCGTTCATCGGAAGATTGTTCTTTAATATTAAGATTGGCGACTTTCACTGCGGTCTGCGCGGATTCAGAAAAGATTCCATTCAGCGTATCGGGCTGATTACCCCGGGGATGGAATTTGCCTCCGAAATGGTGGTGAAGGCTTCACTGTTTAATTTAAAAATCACTGAAGTTCCCACCAGGCTTTTTCCTGACGGGCGCAGCCGCCCTCCGCACTTGCGCACCTGGCGCGATGGCTGGCGCCACCTCCGTTTTTTGCTGCTCTATAGTCCCAAGTGGCTGTTTCTTTTTCCCGGTGCGATGTTGTTCATCCTCTCTGCGGTGTTATTCATCATCTTGATAAATGACCGTATCTCGATAGGCAATATCCAATTTGACATCCACACCCTGATGTATTTAGCTGTGCTGATTGTGCTGAGCACACAGCTTATCAGCTTTTATCTTGTGAGCAAGATTTACGCGGTGAACACCGGTTTGATTCCGGTGAACAAGGACTACAATAAAATTTTTTCCTACTTCAATTTAGAAAGAGGAATGCTCTTCAGTGTGATTTTAATCCTGATTGGAATTGCACTCGGAGTGAGGCTGGTCCTCATCTGGAATGAGGCGCAATTTGCCGAGCTGCATGATTTGAAAACCACCTTCCGCATCCTCATCCCCTCCATTTTGTTTTTGGTGGTGGGATTCCAATCGCTGTTTCTCAGCTTTGTCTTCAGCACATTGGGAATTATTCAAAACCACGTGATGCTGACAGAGGATAGGAATTAAAAGAGGGCAGAGGATGACTTTTCTTGATAAATATTTACAAAATGCCCGGATTAACCAGGCCAGAAAATTTGTCAGGAAAAATGATGTGGTACTTGATATTGGCGCTGCAGACGGGGTGATGTTTGAAAAATGGAGAGGATGGATTCAGCGGGGATTTGGAATTGATCCCCGGCTGAAGCACGAAATAAAAACCGCTCTGTACACACTCATCCCGGGCTATTTCCCCCAAGTCACTCCCAAAGAGCTCACGTTTGATGTTATCACCATGCTGGCAGTCATTGAGCACATCCCTGCTGCGCAGCAGGCGATGCTTGCCGAAAACTGCTACAAATTGCTCAATGAGAAAGGAAGGATAATCATCACCGTTCCTTCGCCCCCGGTGGACGCCATTCTCGATGTGCTGCTGAAACTGCGGCTGCTTCACGGTATGAGCATCGAGGAACATTACGGATACAAACCTGAACAAACCACGCAAATTTTTCCGTCAAAGTATTTCCGGCTTATTCATCAATCAACCTTTCAGTTCGGCTTGAATAATTTGTTTGTTTTTGAAAAAATTTGATGGATACAGAAACTGCTGAAAACCGCTTCATGCTGAAAATAGCCCACCTCATAAATCCTGTTAAAGTTAATGAAAGCTCTGATTTGCATTTTGCGCAGCCTATCACCTTTGAAACCATGCGTCTTGCAAAAGAATTTGCAGGCGGCACTGCAGGCATGTTTCAGCGTTTCCGGCAGCCTTTTGAAATTGAATTGCTCACCGTTCAATATCCTGAAGACCACGAAATTATTCCCCCGTTTTTCAGAAAGCTCCCTGATTTGGAACGGTCGGTGCTTCATATCAGCAGCTTTCAAAACAAAAAGAAATATCCACTCATCGTAGATGTGCTTCAAAAGCTTTATGAATCATCTGATGCCGAATATCTTGTTTACACTAATTCGGATATTGCCCTGATGCCGCAGTTTTACCTGGCGGTCATAGACTTCATTTCACAGGGGTATGATGGATTCATCATCAACCGGAGGCGTGTTTCCCGGAAATTCATATCGCTCAGCGACATTCCGCTTCTTTGGTCTGAAATCGGCTCACCGCATCCCGGCTTTGACTGCTTTGTGTTTCATCGAA
>DATLYB010000082.1:0-11676 GCA_035575215.1 Chitinophagales bacterium | reverse complement strand
CGTCAATGATGCCGATGAAATCAACCAGCAGCCGTTTGCAGTAGGTGCTGTCACAGCCGAATTCATTGGTAACAGTCAGACAAGGTAAAAATGCGCCTGTATCAATATAAGCATGAACGGGATTTTCATCGGAAGAATTATTATCATCTCCAAAGTTCCAGCTATAAGTAACCGCGTCTGTGCTTTGGTTGTTGAATTGAATCTCCTGGAATAATTCATAGAAATCCTTGTCAGTCGTGAAGAATGCTCTCGGGCTTTCGTGAACGCTGATAGTGCCGGCAGCAGTGCTGCTGTCATTGCACGTTGCCGGATTATATGCTGTGAGCGTGATGGAATAGGTTCCCGGGTCGAGGTTGGTGATTACGGGCAGCGTATCGGTCGTAGTGGTTCCGTTCCACAACCGCCACAGATAACTTGTTGCATTCGAGCTGTGGTTTTCAATGGAAACATCATGAGGCGCACAGCCTTCATCCGCCTCAAATGCTGCCTGGACGGTGGAAGGCAGGAGCAGCAATTGAGCGGACGTATCGGCACTGTTGCAGGCATTCGGATTGAACGTGGTCAGCGTGATGGTGAATGAATCCGAAGCGGTGAATGTGTGGGTGGGATTCAGCGCGGTGGAAGTGACGCCATCGCCAAAATCCCACAGCCAGGAAGTGAAGTTGCTGCTTTGGTTGGTGAAGCTAATCACCATCGAGTCGCATTCGAAAGCAAGAGTATCAAGCGAAAAGGCAGTTGTTACCCTTTTGTCGGAAACGCGTACGGTAGCGGCAGCGGTGTCACGAACGTTGCAGGAGGTGGTATCGGTGATGATGAGCGTGATGTTGTATAGCCCCGTATCGGAATAGGTGTGACTTGGATTCTCAAGAGCGGATGTATCCCCATCTCCGAAATTCCAGAGAAATTCCACTCCGCCCGCGCTGGCATTATTGAATGCGGCAGTGAACGGCACGCAGCCGAGCGTATCGGGAATTGAAATCCCCGCAGTGATATTTCCCGTGAGGGAAACGGTTTTCACAATCGTATCGCGCTGGTTGCAGCTCGAGGGATTGGTTACAATCAATGAAATGTCGTACGTTCCGGGCACGGTATATGAATGCGTGGGGGAAACGAGCGTGGACGAATTTCCGTCACCGAAATTCCAGATGTAATTTGTTGCGTTCAGGCTGTTGTTGCTGAACCGGACGATGAACGAATCGCAGTTGGCGATAATCACGGGTTCAAACCGTGCCGCGATGCTGTCATCCCGCACGATGATGGTAATGCGCGAGGTGTCAGAAAAGATTTGGTTGTCGCACGAAGTGGAATCCAACCCAATCAGCGTCACCTGATAAGTGCCGGTGGCGGCATAGGTGAAGGTGGGATTGGCTGCCGTTGATGTGGAGCCATTTCCGAAATCCCACCAATACTCTTTTGCATTGATGCCGTTGCTGGCGAAATTCACCGTGAGGGGAACACAGCCGTTGGCGGGACTGGCGCTAACCGAGACATCCACCCCGATCAACTGAAATTCGTACTTGATAAGACCTTCGTTGCAATTAAAGCTGTTGTTGGTGTTCGACCAGGCGCCCGGAGTGGTTGGAAAGTCGCTGAATCCACCGCAGCCCGCGCATACCGCTTCGTAGATGATTCCGTTCTTATCAAACCGGCTGGTGCCGCCATCCACGTGGTCGCGCGCGAAGGGGCTGCCGAAATAAGTGGCGTAGGTGAGCGAAGCGGCATTTTGCGAGAGTACCATGAAGTAAAAATCGCTGCCATCGGTGGATGATTGATACGGGTTTCCCGCAAGGGGAAGCCCGATGGTAGTGCTGTTTACGGTGGGCGTGATATAATGGAACAAATCATTCCCTGCCCAGCCTGCCACATAGATATTGCGGCAGTTGTCAACCAGAAAAGCGGTGGGAGAAATATCCGGGTCGCCATCGCCTCTGCCGAAGACGGTGGAGAAGATGAGGGAAGAAAGATTGGGAGTAAGTGCTGCAAGATATTGACCGCTGTTGGGATTCGAATACACCGTTCCGCTCACGGGGAAACTGCCGTCAGTCTGTCCCACTACATATACGTTTCCGCTTCCGTCAGCATCAATAAAATAACTTTGGTCGTAGCCGCTGGTGCCAATGTAGGTTGCACTCAGGATGGCATTGCCGCTGGCGCTGATTCTGGCGATGTAACCGTCAGACCTTCCTCCCCGGTACGTTGGATAAAGACTTCCGGGCGTGGCGGGAAAATTTCCCTCCGTTCCACCGCTGACATATACATTGTTTTGGTCGTCAATAAAAATATTATATCCCGCATCAGCGCCTGTTCCACCCAGGTAGGATGACCATGTGAGCGTGGTGAGGCTACTGGTGAATTTGAACACCACTGCATCCTGCCCGCCACCTGGAGCCTGCTGGAAAGCTCCTGCCGTTACGGGAAAATTGGCTGAGAGCGTGGACGACACGCCATAGATATTTCCGGCTGCATCCAGCAGCACCTCGCCCCTGAACTGGTCGCCATAGCTGTAAACCAGCGTGCCATACGAGCCTGCGATGTCGTTGTCATTCAGCCCGTCATTGCCGCTGCCCCCAATGAAAGTGGAGCCTTCCAACTGCGTACCGGCAGCATTGAACTTGCACACGAAAATATCCGTGCCGCTGAGAAAATTAGGACCATTGTTGGGATAGGCTTTCGCCACGCCATAGTTGAACGTGCGGTCGTAAGCACCAAGAGTGGTGGGAAAATCAGGAGAGCCTGTTGTTCCCAGCACAATCAGCTCATCCTGGTCGTTGACGATGATGCTGCTGGGATTCTCGCTGTCCTGCCCTCCGAGGTAGGTGGAATAAATCAGCCCCGTTCCGGTGGGGTTGAATTTGGTGAGACTCACGTCAATCGTTCCGTAATTAAACGATTCGTCAAAAGCGCCCGCGGTGGTTGGATAGCCGATGTCAAACACAATTCCGCCTGCATACAGATGCCCGCTGTTGTCATAAGTGGCTGTGAAGCCGAAGTTGTCGGCAAAAGAGCCGGTGTAGGTGGAAAACACCAGCGTGGGGTCAATCACCAGCGGATAAGCGGAATTGTATCCGTCTGGAAATTCAAAGGACACTATCTTTTCATGAAGCACGTATTTGCAGGGAACATCCACCCGCGTGCCGCTGATTTCCTGATAGGCATACAGATGCCGCTCGGTGATTTCATTCACAGTAGTGGTGTAATGCAGGTTGCCGTCATCCAGGAAAATTTTCATTACGCCATCAAAGCGCATTTTGATTTTATCGGGAGCGGCATAGGGCTGGACGATGAAGGAATACTTCAGATGCCCTTCATTCCCCTCGAACAGCAAGTCAATTCCGGGATAGAGGTTGTGATATTTTGCTTTTTGAAACACCCTGATGCCGGAAGCCCATTTCGATTCGTCATTCCCGATGAAATAATTTTCATAATGCGAGAAGCTTTCCATTCCCGAAGCAGTCACCTCCGGGCTGCTGTTTTCGAAGTGGACGAAGAACGAGTGCCCTTTCATGGGTGAAGGGGACGCGTGGCGCCCATGATGGGTATGGCGCATCGAAGCCGTATCCATGAATGAATAAGCGAGACGGGTTTTCTCCAAAAAGAGAACGCCCGTATTGAATTTCATCCGGAAGAAGACATCCGCATTCCACTGTCCCTTGTTTTCGGAGAACTGCGGGCTGGCGGAAACATCAGAAGCCGCAGGGGCGTGCGCCTGTGCTCCGCCCACCGCTGTAATTATGAGCAGAACGGCAAGAATGTTTTTGCCCAAAAGACAATCCGCCATGCCGGAGAATGCTAAATTTTTATAAATATAGGAATAATGGATTTACTTGGTTACGCATCAGCTTAGCAGGGGCGTTGATGTTTTGAACGAGTGAAAAAGCCACTTCCCATGCGCAAGTATGCGCGCAGGGGTTGCGGGCTGATAATTTGTGCCGGACTACTGCAAGCGCAAGCAGGCTTTGCACTGAGCCTGCGCAATACCTTGCGCTAATTGGCGGGCAGCTTCACCATCGTAATGAAGGGAATCAGGGAATTAGGAGGGTAGTTAAGAGGTATTTTCAGCAGGAGTATAAAAGCTCATTCTTTTTTAGCCAAATTATTATTACTATTAGGGAGTACTGAGATGAATACCCCCTATTTTTCACTTGCCGGAAAGGTGAAGGCTTTCTCGATTATCATGTCGGCACTCACCGTGCTGTTGGGACTGGCAGTGCTGGCAGGATGGGCGGCTGATTCCACCATTCTGAAAAGCCTTTCTCCGAACTACGTGAGCATGAAAGTCAACACGGCTCTCAGTTTTGTGCTTTGCGGGCTGTCCATTCTTTTGCTCCACCACGCCTCTGCCCCCGGCAGAAAAATCGCTGTGGCGCTGGCGTTACTTGTGCTAATGATAGGTCTGCTTACCCTTTGTCAGGATATCTTCCATCTTGATTTCCACCTTGACCAGCTCCTTTTCAAAGGAACTCCCGACAACATGATTGGCACCAGCGCTCGAGGAAGGATGTCCCCTCAAACTGCGGTGTGTTTCCAACTCATAAGTTTGTCTTTATTGCTGCTAAACAGCAGAATTGATAAAAGGCTTCCTCAAGGTTTGTTATTTGCCGTTTTTTTTATAGCATTCCTGACATTCTTAGGGTATGCTTACCGCGCACCCGCCCTTTACGGCTTTCGCGGCACGACACAAATGGCGCTGCATACTTCCATGGTTTTAATCTTATTGAGTCTTGGCGCACTGTCACTGAAACCAAATGAAGGATGGGTGGGTATTATAGCAGCCGCAACCCCTGGAGGTAAAATGGCACGCAGGGTGATGATTGCCTCCTTCCTTGTTCCTTTTTTGATTGCATGGGTCGGCTTGAAGGGATATTGGGAAGGCTGGTATGGAACAGAGTTCGGTGTGGCGGTCTTTCTTATGCTCATCATTCTTTTTTTTGAAATGATTGTATGGCGCAATGCCGTTTCCATCCACACTTCATACCTGGAACAGCAGGCTGCCGAAGAAAAATTGAGCAAAAACAGATTGCTGGTCGAGGCTATCCTGGACAACACTACTTCAGTCATTTTCATTAAAGACCTTGCCGGAAAATATCTTTTGATAAATAAGCAGTATGAAAAATTGTTCCATATATCCCGCGAGGCAATAGCAGGCAAAAGCGATTATGACATCTTCCCCAAAGAAATGGCTGACGCTTTCCATGCGGCTGACCTGCAGGTGGCAAAGGAACGGCAAGTGAAAGAAATAGAAGAAGTGGCGCCACATGATGATGGGCTCCACCGGTACATTTCAGTGAAATTCCCCCTGTATGATAAAAACGGAAAGGTGTATGCCGTAGGAGGAATCGCCACTGACATCACTGCGCTAAAGAAGGCGGAGGACGAACTGCGTAAAAGCCGGGCTTTTTTAGATTCTATCGTGGAGCATATTCCGAATATGATTTTTGTAAAAGATGCAGCAGACCTTCGGTTCAGGCGATTTAACAGAGCAGGCGAAGAGCTGCTTGGCTTTCCCAGAGAAGAGCTGATCGGAAAAAATGACTATGACTTTTTTCCCAAAGAGGAAGCCGATTTCTTCACTCAAAAAGACCGCGAGGTGTTAAGCGGCAGAAAAATGGTGGACATCCCCGAGGAGCCTATCCTGACCCGATTTAAGGGCGAGCGCATTCTGCATACTAAAAAAATTCCGCTGTACGATTCCAGCGGCAACCCTGAATATCTGCTCGGAATTTCGGAAGACATCACCGAAGCCAAACGCGCGCAGGAGGCGCTCAAGAAAGCCCATGACGAACTGGAAGCCCGCGTTAAAGAGCGTACCGCAGAATTGATGATGCTGAATGAAACGCTGCGCAAAAGAAATGAAGACCTCGACAATTTTGTCTATTCCGCCTCCCATGACCTGAAGACGCCCATCCTGAACCTCGACTTGCTGATGAAGGTGCTTTACAAAAAAGCGCATCTGGATAAATCAATGAAACTAATTACCGATAAAATTGACCTCTCCATTCAGGTGATTGAAGAACGGCTCGAAAAGCTGGCCCAGATTGCCAAAGTGCAGAAAAATTTATTTGATGATATTGCCGACATTTCTTTCGATGAATTGCTGAAAGAGATAGTTTCGGAAACAGAGGAAATCATCAAATCATCAGGGGCAAAAATTAAAAGTGATTTCAGGAATGCAAGCGTTCTGCACTACTCCCGCACCGCGCTGAAAAGCATCCTTTACAATTTTGTTACCAATGCCATTAAGTACCGAGCTCCGCAGCGACAACCGGAGGTTTTTATAAAAACCGGAAAAAAAGACGGCTATGTGGTGCTGTCTGTGCGGGATAACGGGCTGGGCATTGATTTGAAAAAAGACCGCGAAAAGCTTTTTGCCATTTTCAAGCGATTGCATGACCATGTGGAAGGCGCGGGCATCGGGTTGTACATGGTGAAGCGGATGATTGAGAATAACGGAGGAAAGATAGAAGTGGAGAGCGAAGTAGGCAAAGGAACGGCTTTTCACGCCTATTTCAGGATAAAATAATTCTCGGTATGTTTGTGTAATAGATGAGTAAACTTCACTCCATACTCCTCGTGGATGATGATGCGGTCACCAACTTTTTGAATGAAGATTTGCTCAGGCAGATGAAGATAGCCGATAGCATCTACACCACGCGAAATGGTGCCGAAGCTTTGTCATTTCTCACAAAAAATTGCGCAAAAAAACATCCGAGAGAATGCCCGGATTTGGTGCTGCTGGATATCAGCATGCCCGTGATGGACGGATTCGAATTCCTGGAGGAATTTGAAAAAATGGATGGATTTGAAAAGAATATCCATGTTGTCATCCTTTCTTCGTCAGATGACGAGAAAGACATCAAGCGGGCAAAGGGCTACAAGATTTCCGGATACATCTGTAAGCCGCTCACCGAGAAAAAACTGCTGGAATTATTAAAGTAGCCCTGCACGCCAAGCAAGCGCCATTCATCTGTCCCTGGTTGCCTATTTCAGAATTTCTGAAATGATAAGATGGATAATTTCCACTAAAATCAATGCGATGATAATCCATTCCAGCAGGCTGCTTTCACGCTGGTGGTAGATTTCGCGGAATACAGTGAGGTTGTCTTCGATGATGCGCAGAGTATACTCGAGTTCACTGAAGCGGACTCGAAGGTCGAAATGCTTGATGAGCGCCTGATGCAGCTTGTCGAGATATTCATCATCCCATACCAGTTCGGGCGCATCGAAGATGTAGATGTTTTCAGCGATGTCATTCTGTGTGTTGAGCGCCTTGCCCATAAAGCGCAGCATGTTCGTGCGGCTGATTTTCAGCTTGCCGGTAGTTTCCAGCTGGTTGGTGAAATTTTTGACCTCGTCCAGCAGGCTCTCGCCCACCGAATTGAAATAATCAATGGCTACCGATTGAGCCAGGTTGAACATCACGATGCGCATCACTTTCACATCAATGACGCCCACCACCACTTTGTTGAACTCAAGCGTCATGTCTTTGCCCGGCTCGGCTTTGATTTCAAAATCTTCCCGCAGCCAGGCGGAGAGCGGATTTTTTTGAAATGCCTGCACGGACTTTATTGTCCATTTCATCTCCTCTTCAGAAAATCCCGAGAACACTACCACACCGAAGTTGAAATAATACTTCACCTTTCCATTACCGAAATCATACAGGAGTTCGGATGAGGTGTCGGCAACCGGTTTGATATCCAAAAATGTCTTGATTCCCTTAATATCCAGTTGCTTTGCAACGAGCAAGGCGGTTAGTTTTACTGAATCATTCATCGTGTATCCTCCGCAAAATATAAATTTAAGTTCATTGCAAGGTAATCGCTGCCACCTGAGGTTGATTTCTGCGCTGCGGGTTTGTTGCAAGATTGGCAACAACTTTTCATCTTTGTGGGAACACAAAAACTTTCAATTATGAATGACCACGGTAAAGCCACCTGGGAAGGCGGATTAAAAGAAGGCATCGGAACCGTCCGCACGGAGGGACCTGCCCTGACGGGCAGATACAATTTCGCTTCACGGTTTGGGGAAGATAACACCGGCACCAACCCTGAAGAGCTGGTGGGCGCTGCTCATGCCGCCTGTTTTTCCATGTTCCTGGCGGCAACGCTTGAGAAAGACGGACACCCCCCCATTGAAATAAACACCAAAACAACCGTGCTGCTCTCGCGTGACGAAACCGGTCCGTTCATAAAGAAGATTGAAATAGAAACTGAAGGAGAAGTGCCCGACATTGAGCAGGCTGATTTTGAGCGTTATGCCGGGATTGCTAAGAAAAACTGCCCGATTTCGCGTGCTTTGGCGTCAGTCCCTGAATGGACGCTGAAGGCAACGCTGAAGCAGTGATAGTTTCGAGTTTAATATTGGCTCATCAGGTCCAGGACTTTCTCCAACACTGCAAATTCCAGAAACCGTTTTGGCAAACCGCAAGCAGGATTATCCATCGGGAAGGGTTTTTTGATTTGGGTGTTGACGTACCCATGACGTTCATACCACGCTATCAATTCAGAGCGCAAGCTTATCACCGTCATGTAAATGGATTGGCAACACTGTTTCCTTGCTTCTTCATCAGCCGCTTTCAGTAATTGCTTGCCGATGCCCCGGTTCTGTAATTCCGGAATCACGGTGAGCATGCCCAGATAGAGCTTCTCCTCCTTCCTTTCCAGATGCACACAGCCGATGATTTCCTCCTGCTCATTGACACACTTCAGCATCATCGAGCCGGAGCGGTTGACGATTTTCTTCAAATGGTCTTCATCCGTTCTTATTCCATCTAAGAAATCAGCTTCCGTTGTCCACCCTTTTTGGATGATTCCCCGCGATAGGCTGAGTTGACAAG
Organism: Chitinophagales bacterium; assembly: GCA_035575215.1. Classification (GTDB taxonomy): domain Bacteria; phylum Bacteroidota; class Bacteroidia; order Chitinophagales; family CAIOSU01; genus DATLYB01. The sequence goes on along the minus strand of DATLYB010000082.1, from coordinate 2,843 downwards.
GGTGTTAAGTCGGCTGACGTCATCCATGACGGCTCTTGAAATTTTGTACTTCATCCCGGCAGTTGCGCTATTTAAATATCCCCTAACATCGGTCGCAGCACCACCTCTTCCACCACCGACCGCTGCGAAAGGGAAAAGATGGCGAAAATCAAATCTGCCACGTCCTTTGCATCCATGAAGCGGCTTTCCGGCAGGTTGATTCCCGCCCATGATGGCGTGTAGGTGGCTCCCGGAAAAACCGAGGTGACGCGGATATGGTATTCCTTCAGCTCTTCCCGAAGCGCGCGCGAGAAGCCCAGCAGCGCATGTTTGGAAACAGAATATAAACCTCCATGCGAATAGGCTTGCAGGCTTGCCACGGAACACATGTTGAAGATATGCCCTGCACGATGCGGCTGCATGAGGCTGAGCAATTCACGCGTAAGAAAATACGCGCTGAAAAAGTTCAGCGCCATCAGGTGTTCCAAGCCGGCTTCCTTTTTGTCCGTCACGTTTCCGGGCTGGAAAATTCCGGCATTGTTCACCAGCACGTTCAGCCGTTGCCATTTCTTTTTCACTTTTCCCGCAAATGCCTTCACCTGCTTTTTGTCCGACACGTCACAGGGAATCCACATAACCTTGGCGGAATACTTATCCCGCAGGTATTTTTCAAGCTGCCGTAAATCTTTTTCACTGCGCGAACAAAGGGCAAGCTCAAAGCCTTCTTTGGCAAACTTTTCGGCAATGGCCCTGCCGATTCCTTTGGTAGCGCCTGTAATCAGGATATTCATGTTAGAATTGTTTGTTCGCAGGACATGGCGGTACGACTCTTCAATCACACTCAATTTTTGATGCAGAAATTTCCCCACGCTTCAAACAACAAGCCACAAACCGCAAACCTTCTGCACGCTCAAAGTAACTAAATTCAAGTATTTTTGAACGCGAAAAATGCTATTCTTTTATCATCTCGGCAAATACTTGCTGCTCATCAAACGGTGCATCGTCAAGCCGGAGAAATACGCGATGTACTCCAAGGAACTCTTCAGACAGATGACGCAAATCGGAGTAGGTTCGCTGGGCATCATCTCGGTGATGTCGCTGTTTATCGGAGGCGTCACTGCGGTGCAATTTACCTATCAGCTGCAGGATTCTTTCGTGCCCATGTGGTGGATTGGCTATATCGTGCGCGACTCCATGATTTTAGAGCTTGCACCCACTTTCTCATCGCTGCTGCTTGCCGGGAAGGTCGGCTCCAATATTGCTTCCGAACTGGGCAGCATGCGCATCTCCGAGCAGATTGACGCCCTTGAAATTATGGGCGTCAGCACTCCGGGATACCTGGTGGGTCCCAAGATACTCGCTTCAATCGTGGTGTTTCCGCTGCTTATCATTTTCGCAGTGTTCTTTGGCATCTGGGGCGGCTGGATGGCGGGTGTTTCAATTAATGCGGTATCCACCGAGGAATATATAAGAGGCCTGCAGGATAACCTGCTTCCCTTCAACGTTAGGGTGATGTTTCTGAAAAGCGTCACGTTTGCTTTCATCATCTCGTCCATCTCCTGCTACCAGGGATTTTTTGTATCAGGGGGTGCGCTGGATATCGGCAGAGCCAGCACGCGGGCTGTCGTGTTCAGCAGCATCGTGGTTATCATCTCCAACTTTTTGATTGCAGCGCTGGTGCTATGATTGAAGTAAGGCATCTTTCCAAATCATTTGGCGAGCAGCGGGTGCTGGATGACATTTCTGCAACATTTGATACAGGGCACACTAACCTCGTTATCGGGCGAAGCGGCTCCGGTAAAACCGTTTTCATCAAATGCATGGTAGGGCTGCTGGAAGCCGACCACGGTGAGATATTATATGACGGGAGGGACTTCATCAAAATGAACCGCGAAGAAAAAAAAGCCATCCGCAAGGAATTCGGCATGCTGTTCCAGGGCACCGCCCTCTTTGATTCGCTGACGGTGGAAGAAAACGTGCGCTTCCCGCTCGATATGTTTTCGAATATGAATTTAAAAGAGAAAAAAAAAAGGGTGGATGAAGTGCTGCACCATGTGAACCTCGATGGCGCTCAAAAAAAATATCCGGACGAAATCAGCGGTGGCATGAAGAAGCGCGTGGGTATCGCCCGTGCCATCGTGCTGGGACCCAAATACCTCTTTTGCGATGAACCCAACTCAGGTCTTGACCCCAAAACCGCCATCATCATTGATGACCTCATCAAGCGGCTTACCGTTGAGCTGAACATCACCACCATTGTCAACACCCATGACATGAATTCGGTGATGGGCATTGGCGATAAAGTGGTTTTCCTCCACCAGGGAAAAAAACACTGGGAAGGCAGCAACAAGGAAATTCTTCATACCGATAATGAAGAGCTGAACAACTTCATTTTCGCCTCGAAGTTTCTGAAGGAATTGAAGAAAGGAACTGTGTAGCAAATGGTATAGATTACACGCCTGCTGCCGCTTTACCACGGTTGCACATTGGTTGCACATTCGCTTCAGGCAGAATCAAGTAATTTTAGGCTGATTTATGTAACCTTCATGGTTAGCTTTGACAAATTGCCGGAAGGGGATGGTAATATCCAAAATTCCTTCCCCTTCTCAGCAATGACGCAAGTATAATTTATGAGCTGCAACGGATGCGCAACCACAGGCTTGCCGAAAGGCTGCCGCAACAACGGACATTGTCAGACGGGCACCTGCAATAAATTGAACACCTTCAACTGGCTGGCTGACATTCCCATTGCCTTCGGAACGGATGATTACCGCTATTATGAAGTGAGCTTCAAAGGCGGAGCCCGCAAGGCTTTTTTCAAAAACGAACAAAATATTCCTTACCAAACCGGTGATATGGTGGTG
>DATLYB010000081.1:0-5723 GCA_035575215.1 Chitinophagales bacterium | reverse complement strand
CCCGAAGGCGTTTTCAATCTCGGAGATGTTGCCTACAAAAAACAGGATTACCAGAGAGCCGTGCAGCAATTTGAAACCGCAGCGATGGTGGCAAAAGACAACCTCACTAAAGCAAAAGCCTACCACAATCTTGGCAACACGTATTTAGATGCTGGACAATATGATAAAAGCATCGAGGCTTACAAGAATGCGCTGCGGCTGAATCCAAATGACATGGACACGAAATACAACCTCGCCTATGCCCAGCGGATGAAAAAAGAAAATCCGCAGCAGAATCGGCAAAATCAGCAAAGCCAAAATCAGGATAAAAAAGAGCAGGAGCAGCAGGCTAACCAGAAGCAACAACAGCAGCAGGCTCAGCAGCAGCAGGCTCAGGAAGAACAAGCTCAGCAGCAGCAAGCACAACCGAAGGAAGGGCAGATTTCAAAAGAGGATGCCAGGCGCCTGCTGGAAGCGCTGATGCAGCAGGAACAAAAAGTGCAGCAGCGGATTGTAAACAAAAAAATGCCTCCGGCTGAAAAAAAGAAAGTGGAGAAAGATTGGTAAACGAAATCAGATGGCAGCGTGAAACACCCGACAAATATAATGGCTGTTGGCAAGAGCAGAAGCCGGTTGATTTTTATCCGTCATTGGTACCGCGCAAGTTTTTTTGACGCGTTTTTGCTGGTCGTCCGTCCTTTGTCATTGCTGATTTTATTGTTTTTTGTTCATGCGGCTTTCCCGCAAGGCTCATTCACCGCTTCGGTTGATAAGAGAAAGGTTTCCATAAACAGCACGCTGCAAGTAACGTTCACGCTGGAAAATGCAGACGGGAAGAATTTTCGCCCCCCCTCATTTGCCGATTTCTCCGTGCTTTCCGGTCCGAATCAATCCACCAGTATGCAGTTTATAAATGGCAGCATGTCGCGAAGCGTATCCTATTCCTATTTTTTGAAACCGAACAAAGAAGGAATGCTCACGATTGAGCCGGCAACCATTGTGGTGGGCGGAAAAACCATCTCATCCAACCCGGTGACGGTGGAGGTGGTGAAAGGGGATGTGCAAGACCAACGGGGACAACAAAATCAGGGGCAGGACATCTATGCGCAAATCAGCGACAACGTATTCGTCAGGCTTATCGTCAGCAAACGGGAAGTGTATCAGGGAGAGCAGGTAACCGCCATTTATAAGCTCTATTACCGCATGCCCATCAGCAACACCTCCATCTCCAAAGCCCCGGCTTACACGGGCTTCTGGTCGCAGGAACTGGAAATTCCGGAAAACATCCAGTTCACACCGGAAGTGTATAACGGAGTGCAGTACAATGCAGCTGTAATCAAAAAGGATGCGCTGTTCCCGCAGCGTCCGGGCGAGCTGGAGATTGATGCAATGGAGCTGCAGACAATGGTGCGCGTAAAGGTGAGAAGCCAGACTAATTTTTTCTTTGATGATTTTTTCAGCAGCTACCAGGATTATCCCTACAGGTTCAGCAGCAACAGCGTGAAGATAAAAGTAAAGCCGCTGCCGGCAACGGCTGCCCCGTTGAGCTTCAATGGCGCGGTGGGTGATTACAAGATGGACGTGACGCTCGGCAAAACTCTGACAAAGCCTGACGAGCCGGTGTCATTCACCATTAACATCTCAGGCTCCGGCAATATCAAGATGCTCGACATGCCCAAAATCAATCTGCCCTCAGACCTCGAAGTATATGACCCGAAGACGTCAGAAAAAATATCAAAGAAGGGAGACGTCATCAGCGGCTCCAAAGTCAGTGAATATCTGATTATCCCGCGCAGAGCCGGACAATTCAAAATTCCGCCTGTGGAATTTTCTTATTTTGATTTGAGCAAACAGCAATATGTCGTTCAGCAATCGCCTGAATATGTGATTAACGTGGAGGGAACAGCTTCAACCGCAACAACGCCTGTCATCACGGGCATCACGAAAGAAGAGGTAGAACTGCTGGGGGAAGATATCCGCTATATAAAAACGGGCGGCACGCTGAAAAAGCAAAATGATTTTCTGTTCGCTTCCTGGCAGTTTGCAGGGATGTTTGCTGCGCCATTTCTGCTATTTGCCATGCTGTTCGCCTACAAGCGCAGGGAAGAAAAGCTCTCCGGCAATGTGGTTTTGATGAAAAGCAGGCGGGCGAATAAAGAGGCAGCGAGGCGCCTGAAAAAAGCAAAGCAATATCTGGCTCAGCAAAACCGCAGGGCGTTTTTTGATGAAATCTCACGCGCCATCTGGGGCTATCTGGGCGATAAGCTGAACATTGACCTGGCATTGCTTTCCCGTGAACAGGTTCAGAAGGCGCTCACCGAAAAAAATATTTCGCCCGAAACTATCCAGCGCATTTTCAAAACGCTGGATGATGCGGAAATGGCATTGTTTGCCCCCAGTTCTGACGGGGAAATGAACAAAGCTTACAGCGATGCCACCGAGGTGATTTCAAAACTGGACGAGGAGTTATGAGAAGCAGATGTGAAACGGTTTGTCGTTTGTTGTTTATCGTTTGTTGTTGTCTTTGTTTTTTGATATTCAATACTGCATTTGCCAAAACCCAGATGGAGCTTTTCAGCCAGGCAAACCAGCTTTACAAGGAAAAAAATTACGAAAGCGCCATCGTGCTATATGATTCTATAGTGAAATCCGGCTATTCTTCGGCTGAGTTGTTCTTCAATCTCGGCAACGCCCACTACAAGCTTGGGCATCTTGCCCCGGCAATTTTGAATTACGAGCGCGCCAAAAAGCTTGCTCCTTCGGATGAGGATATTGACTTTAACCTCCGCATTGCCAACCTGCGCGTGGTTGACCGCGTGGAGCCGTTGCCCGAATTGTTTTTTGTGCGCTGGGTAAAAAACATCGTGATTAGGCACTCGTCTGACGGCTGGGCTAAGCTGGCGCTGCTGCTGCTTTGGGCGGCATTCCTCTGCGCCATGCTGTTTCTCTTTGCCAGCAATATCCTTCTAAAGCGCACTGGGGTTTTTGCAGCAATCCTGGCGCTGCTGCTGGCGCTGGCTTCGGCATTCACCGCTTACAGTCAATACAACTACCAGCGCACCAGGGATGCAGCCATTGTGGGTGTGAAAAACGTGTACATCAAGAGCGCTCCCGACCCGCAAAGCACCGACCTGTTCATGCTGCGCGAAGGCGTGAAGGTGAAGTTGCTTGAAGCCGAAGGCGAATGGCAGAAAATTCAATTGGTAGACGGAAAGGTGGGCTGGATGCGAAAAGAAGGACTCGAGGTGATTTGAGATTCGGTCTGTTTCTATAAACGATAGTACGGACGACTATGGCTATTGACTACTACGGACTATCTTCCGCCAACTCCCCACTGCCATTCCTGTAACCGAAGCTGCAAGAGCAGGAATCATGCCCGGCAGACCAATTTCAATCGCCCACTCAAATATAATCCATGCGCCCATCCCGAATATGATTGACAGCAATGCGCCCAGCGAGGTGGCGTGCTTCCAATAGATTGCCGCCACCATCGGCACCAGCAGCGATACCAATCCGAGGATGTACGATTCACCCACCAGTTCGAACACCCTGCGTCCGCTCATTGCCATGCCGGTGCTGACGGCTGCGATGACTAAAACAGAGACTCTCAGCAACCTTAGGAAATGCCGGTCATCATAATGTTTCGGGCTTAAGGGCTTGATGATGTTTTCTGTGAGGATGCTGGCGGGCGCCAGAATGGCACCGCTGGCGGTGCTGAGAATGGCGGAGAGCAGCGCCCCGAAAAACAGAATCTGCACCGCGATGGAAGTGTGCGCCAATACCATGCGTGGCAGAATCTCCTGCGAATCCAGTTGCAGCATCCCGGGATACCGCACCCGTGCCGCCAGCCCGATGAAAAGGGGAATCAGCGAAACGAGCAGGTAAAGCACTGCAGCAAAATAGGTTGAGCGCACCGCCACACTCTCCGATGAGGCGGAATTGGCGCGCTGGAATATATCCTGCGAGGCGAGCGCCCCGAAGCCAAGCGTCATCCAGGCGCACACGTATTCAATTATGGAATGGGTGTTTTTTTCCGGCAGAAAGCGGAAGAACCCTTCCGGAGCAGCATCCAGCAAACTCATCACGCCACCTGATTTTATGGCAATCACAACGGCTGTCACTCCCAAGCCAATCACAATCACAATGCTTTGCACCAAGTCGGTGATGGACACCGCCCACATGCCGCCTGCCAGTGTGTAAAGCGTCACCACAGCCGAACTGAGCAGGATGCAGTGCGGCAGCGGCATCTTCATGACGATGCTCAGCAGAATGCCCATGGCAACCAGTTGCGCAGCGATGTATCCGAAAAACGTGAGCACCATGCAAACGCCCGCAGCCAGCTCAACGGTTTTCCCGTAGCGGTTACGGTAGAGGTCGCCCAGCGTCAGCAGATTCATGCGATAGAGCGGGCGCGCGAATACCAGTGCAAAAACCACCAGGCACAGCACCCCGCCAAACGGGTCTTCAATCACGCCAATCAAACCCCGGTCAATGAATTCTGCCGAAGCGCCAAACACTGTTTCGGAGCCGAACCACAGGGCGAACAATGCCGCTGAGCTGATGAACAGCGGCAGCTTCCTTCCTGCAATCATGTAGTCCTGCGAACTCCCGATGTAGCGGGTTGCAGCCACCCCGATAAGAACGGTGACGGCTAAGTAGAGCATGATAAACAGCAATAGCATGGAACAGAAGAATGCTGAGCAAAATAAGGGTATGTCTGAAATAATTTTCTGATGGTTCCTAATCCGGCTGATAATTTTTTAATATAGAACGGGCGAAAAGCATTGAGGGTGGGGAAGATGAATTAAACACCCGAATTCAGGAAATCACTTCAAAGCGGTAGCCTCCTTCGGTAAAAAATTCCAGCACGCGGGGAAGCACGTAGTACACCTTCTCTTCCGCCTTCGCACTGTCGTGCATGATGAGGATGGAACCTTCCCGCGCGCGGTGCAATACATTCTTCAGGCAGGCTTCCCCAGAGAGGCTGCGGTCAAAATCACCGCTCAGCACATCCCACATCACAATCCGGTAGCGCGGCTTCAGGTAGTTGATTTGCGCAAGAGAGATTTTTCCGTAAGGCGGACGGAACAATTTGCTGCTCACCAGTTGCGCACACCGGGCGATGTCGTCATAATACAGCTCGTCATCGGTGTCCCAGCCATTGAGGTGGCTGTAGGTATGGTTGCCGGTCGCATGCCCTCGCTTCAGAATTTTTTCATAAAGGGACTGATGCGCCTCCACGTTCTTTCCGATGCAAAAAAAAGTAGCTTTCGCCTTGTATTCTTCCAGTGTATCCAGAACATATTCGGTCACTCCGGGAGTGGGTCCGTCATCGAAGGTGAGGAACAGCGACCTGTCTTTAACGGGGAGACGCCACAGCAATCCGGGAAAGAGGCGCCAGAAAAAACCGGGCATTCTTGACAGGTACATCGTTATTAAAAATAAGAAATTACATTCTTTAGTTTTGCACGCACGATTATGGATGCAGTCCGCGTACGTTTCGCTCCCAGTCCCACCGGTCCGCTGCACATCGGTGGAGTAAGGACAGCTCTGTATAATTATTTATTTGCGAGAAAAAACAAAGGGACTTTTATTCTCAGAATTGAAGACACCGACCAGGCGCGCTATGTGGCAAACGCTGAGCAATACATCATTGACTCGCTGAAATGGTGCGGTTTGGAGTATGACGAGGGTCCGGAAACAGGCGGACCATATGCGCCTTACCGACAGTCGGAAAGAAAGGC
>DATLYB010000080.1:0-7338 GCA_035575215.1 Chitinophagales bacterium | reverse complement strand
AAAAGAAACGGCTGTTTCCGGGGAGGTTACCCTCTGCCTTGAATGCGTTCCAGACTGTTCCCGAAGCTCAAAAACCCCGGCCAGCCTGCCTTTTCAGCCCGCCCGCCTTTGTCAGGATTTTGTCATGACAAGGGGTATTTGGAAAATCTCCGATTATTTTCTTTATCTTAACGCCCCGATTTCAAAACCTAAAAACCCATAAACATCATGAAAAGGCTTTTTTCAATCATCACAGCAAGCTTTGCCCTGCAATTTTTTGTATTGGCTCAATGCCCTAACCCGGCATTAACGACACCGGGATTTCATCCGCCTGCCGACCAGTTGCCTCCCATTGAGAGAGGAGTGCTATATGATGAAGACGTGCAGATAAATATCCCGGCAAGTTTTGATACCACAGTGCCTCCGATAGGGCAAATCACGGTGACCATCAATAATATTCACGTGGATAATATCGCAGGGGCGCCTTCCGGCATTTCCTATACGTGCACTCCTTCAACCTGCGATTTTCCGGGCGGCTCTGCCGGCTGCATCAACTTCAGCGGCACCACCAATGACCCGGCAGGTCAGTATCCTTTATCCATTACGGTAACGGCAACGGTAACTATCCCCATCTTAGGCCAGCAGACACAGACATTTGACTTGAGCACACTGGGCTTCTCCTATTATCTCACCGTCACCGACCCGGGCGCACTGGCTGTATCCGTCAGCGCCAATCCCGCTTCCGTATGCGCAGGCTCATCCTCCACGCTTACGGCTACTGTTATCAATGGCTCAGGCAGTGAAACCTTTGCCTGGTCAAACGGAGGAACAACGAATCCTGTTACGGTAACACCGGGTGTTACCACTACTTATTCAGTGACGGTAACGGACGGGGGCAATACGGCAACCGGAAGCGCCATCGTTACCGTCAACCAGCTTCCCACGGCTGATTTCTCTGTGACCACTAACGATGCTACTGTTACGGTAATCAATGAGAACACGGGAGCTACTTCATTTTCCATCAACTATGGAGACGGCACCGCAGCAGGCACCAGCCTTACGCACACCTACACCGCCAACGGCACCTATACCATCACCATGACGGCAACCAACTCGTGCGGAAGTGACACTTACACGGAAGACGTGAACATCACCGGAGTGTTCATCAGCCTGGTGAAGAACAACCTGCAGTTCAATGTTTATCCGAATCCGAGCAGCGGCATCTTCACGGTATCGCTGACCTTCACAGGCAAGCCGCTTTCATTGAAGATTTATGATGTGAGCGGCAAGGCGGTTTACAAAGAAACCATCACCGAAACGAGCAGGGCAGTGAAAAAGCAGCTTGATATGAGTTCATTCCCGAAAGGAGTTTACACGCTGCACCTCAATTCAGAAGACGGCAACGGCATTCAGAGGCTGACGATTTTTTGAGAAGTGAAGCCTTAAAAACTTTTTCCTGCCCTCATTTCTCACCGGAATGAGGGCAGGATTTTTAAATAAAATCCCGAGCCGTGAAAAGAGTAGCCGTTTCACTTCTGTTTTTTGCGGTTGCCCTGCGCGCCTTTCCGCAATGCACGCCTGATACCGCCATTACGCAGGTGGGTTTTTATCCGCCCGATTCCTTATTGGATTGCATAGAAAGAGGGATTTTTTATGATGAAGTGATTCAGTTCAAGAATTTCACCGCCATCCCCGGCAGCGCAATAGGATTTCCGGGCGTTCCTTATTTTACGATTATCTCCGTGCAGATTGATTCCATCCATAATCTGCCTTCGGGGATAAACTATGCCTGCCATAATCCCAATTGCTTTTACACCACAGGGGAAAACGGATGCGTGCGAATCACGGGTATTACCAACGACCCTCCGGGTGAATACAACCTCGGCTTCTTTGCCACGGTGGTGATTGATTTCCAGGGGACGCCCATCACCGCGCAGGCTGACTCGCAACTGCTTGCCGACAACGGCTTGGGGTATAAGCTGAAGGTGATTAATCCGGGTGACATCTGTCACGTACTGCCGGAATGTTCCATTGACACCACCATTACGCAAGTCGGATTTTACCCGCCCGATACGCTGCTGGATTGTATTGAAACGGGCATCTATTATGATGAAGTGATTCAGTTTAAAAACTTCTCGCTTATTGCCGGGAGCACATTCGGCTGCCCCACCGATATTATTATTCTTTCCGTTGAGATTGATTCGGTCAGGAATCTTCCCGATGGCATCCGTTATGCCTGCAGCCATCCGGGATGTTATTACACCACCGGTGATAACGGCTGCGTGCACATGTCAGGAATTACCAATGCCGCACCCGGCATTTACCACCTCGGCTTTTACGCCACGGTGACCGTTGACTGCAACGGCTTTATGATTACCCTGCCGCTCGATTCGCAATTTCTTGCCGACAACGGATTAGGCTATTCCCTCACGGTAATCCATCCGGGCAGCCCGTGTCCGAATGTGCTGCCCGGTCAGATATATGTGAATGCAGGAATCAGCTCAGCCGGCTATTGCGAGGGGGATACCATTCAATTGTATGCAACGGCAAGCGGAGGCAGTCCGCCTTATTCATTCGCATGGAGTCCGGGCGGAAATCTTTCCGATCCTTCTATTGCCAATCCGCTGCTGTATCCCACTAATCCGGGGATTTATTCCGTCACTGTAAGCGACAATTTCGGCTTCTCAGCCAGCGATAATGTGACGATTGCGTACGGGCGGGCGCCCGTCATCAGCTTAACGCCTGACACGACTATTTGCCCCGGGCAAACCATCCAGCTGAATGCATCGGGGGGGGCAAGCTATCAATGGACGCCTCCGGTATGGCTGAGCGCTGATAATATCCCCAATCCGCTTGCATCACCGGAAAGCGACATCAGCTATACGGTAACCGTTTTCAATGCCAGTTGTTCGAGCACGGCTGCTATGACGGTGACGGTTGATACCACGCTGCCTCAGGCGGGTTTTACCGTTATCAAAAACAACTTCACGGTTTTCTTCAACAACATATCCGTCAATGCCGTCAGTTACTTTTGGGATTTCGGTGACGGGAGCACTGATACCATCAAAAGCCCGCAGCACATATACACCCAGCTATCAGATTATACAGTGATGCTGATTGCCGCCAGCGCCTGCGGAGCTGCGGACACATTCACTGCTGCGGTTGACCTTTCAGTGGGAATGCAGGGCGCAGAGATGGAAAAACTGGTGGATGTTTTTCCCAATCCGGGCGATGGTAAGTTCAGGGTAAGAATTGTGCAGGCGGCAGGCAGCGGGATTTCATATTCTGTGTTCGCATTGCACGGTGAAATGGTGAAATCAGGCGCATGGATACTTTCAGGAATGCCTTCTTTGCTCGATATGAGAGGAGTTCCTGCCGGAATTTATTTTCTGAAAGTGACGGGAAGGGATTTTTCGGTGATAAAAAAGGTGATGGTCCGATAAGCTTCGGGAAAGGAAATTCCGCTGATTGCGCACAGGGAGGGAAGAAAAAAAGTTTCTGCAATAACCGTGCTATCGGGGGGAAACTGATGTGCCGGGAGGTGACGGGAAATAATTTCCGGGGTGTTCTTTAGGAAGCTTTAAAAAAGTATATTTGCCCACCCCATTTTTGCGGGGAACGGTTTTCAGATAAAGAATTATTACTCATAATTAAAAAAAATTTACGTCATGAAAAAAATCTCCGTTTCTCTCATTTTCGCCCTCAATCTGTTTTTGGTTAATCAATTGGCATGGGCAGGCGGATGTCCAAGCTGCACGCCTGCGGTTGACCCGGGATGCACCAGCCTTTTGGGAACCGTGTGCACCGACCCCGCCCCTGCGGCAACTGCGGGAACACCGTACAGCGCCAGCATCAATTTTCAATTGTCACCCGGCATTGACACCAGCATTCTGGGATTTCAGCTGAGCATCCCGACCCTTGTGGCAGAAATTGACACCGTTACCGGGCTTCCCGATGGGCTGACATGGGAATGCGGCAATGATTCCTGCCTCTATCATCCTAATGATTCGGTGCTTTCATCCCAATACGGATGCCTGCGGATTTGCGGAACGCCCTGCGGACCCAGCGATACGCTGACCATTTCCATGGTGGTGTCTTATACGTTATCTGTTCCGCCAATTATTCCGGGTCTTCCGCCTACCGTTACCCTGCCCAACACGATGACATTCACCATGGTGCTCGTTTCCACTACGCCCGATTTGGAAATCAGTTCCGCTTCAGATTTTCTCTGCCCCAGCCCACCGGGCAACACCCTCGACCTGACCGCCACGGCAGGATTTGTTTCTTACCTGTGGTCTGACAGCAGCACCGGAACGATGATTACCGTTTCGTCAGCCGGAACTTATTCGGTGACGGCAACGGATAATCTGGGCTGCTTGCAGACGGAATCAAAAGAAATTCAGGTGCTGGGCGCTGTCGTTTCTTCCGACACCACCATTTGCGCCAACACCATCACACAACTCACCGCTGAGGGGGGCGATAATTTCGCCTGGTCGCCTTCAGCCAACCTCAGCAGCCCCAGCGAGCAGAATCCTGTTATAATTGGTATTCAAAATACAACCACTTACACCGTGACGGTTTCCAACAATGACTGCAGCTCAACGGCAAGCGTGACGGTGACGGTTGACAATGCCGGCTGTTCATCCACCTGCGGAAGCTGCACTGCCAGCACCACCGGATGTTCGGGGAACCAGCCATCGCCCTGCGGAACATTGCCTGACATCCAGGCTGGCGTTAATTATGACGAAAGCCTCACCTTTTATTTTCCGCAAACCGTGGCGCTTGCCAGCGTGCTGCCTTTCCCGCTGCCTATCCAATTGCCGGGCGTGCCTGAATTTGTGAACATCAAGTCTGTCATCATCACCAGCATTGACAACCTGCCTCCGGGATTTGAGTGGGAATGCGACCAGTTGGGCAATGATTGCAGATATTTCCCGGCATTGTATCCCTCGGTGACGCAATACGGCTGTGTCAGATTTTGCGGAAATACCTGCGGCAATGGCGGACCGGAAACCATTGACCTGAACATGGCTACCGTGATTGACCTCGACCTGCCTCAGAACATTATCAACCTGATTGACTCTGTGGCAGGCGGTTTTGACGGAACGGTGGATTATGATATTGCATTCACGGTCAATGTCACTTTTACCGGTGACCTTGAAATAACACCCCCCGGTCCCATCACCATCACGCAGGGGCAATCCGTCACACTCACTGCCACCTCCGGGTTCACCGGCTACACGTGGTCCAATGGCGCTACCGGTTCAAGCATCACTGTGAATACATCCGGTACCTATACCGTGCAGGCAAATGACGGTACCTGCGACCAGACGGCTTCCGTGCAGGTGACGGTGGTGACAGGAATTGATGACGTTGATGTGATGGAAAGCACGCTGAGCATTTATCCGAATCCGACAAGCGGAAGCTGTGAAATTGCTTTTGAGCTTCTTAATGCCAGCGAATTGACGGTTGAAATGTTCTCCCTCGAAGGTCAACGCGTATTGTCGGTGAAAAAGGGCGGCTCATTCGGAAGGAACACCTATACTTTAGACCTCCATGCCCTTCCTAAGGGAGCTTACTTCATTAAGGTTTCAACGGAATATGGCTCAGTGAACAGAAGGATTGCATTGTATTGAAATTGATTTTATATCCGAACTAAAATAAAGAGGGCGGCTTTTTTTCCGTCCTCTTTTTTTTAATTACCGGAGTTTCCGCGTGATGATTGCTCTCAATGGGATGGTATGAATCAGCCTGCGAAGGGGTTCGGGGCATGTGAAAACGTAGTTTCCATGGATTACAGCGTATGCCACACAGCTTGTTTTCCATGCCCCCATCCGGCATATTCCCTTTTACCGGCTGCAAATCCATTTTTCACTCCTACAAATGGATTTGTCGTCTTCCCAAATGGATTTGTCGTCTCCCCAAATGGATTTGTCGTCTCCCCAAATGGATTTGTCGTCTTCCCAAATGGATTTGTCGTCTTCCCAAATGGATTTGTCGTCTCCCCAAATCCATTTTTCGTCCCTGCAAATCCATTTTTAGACCTTACAAATGAATTTGTTGTGATGGCAAATCTGCTTGCCGCCCCGCCAAACTGATTTGGCAACTCTTCAAATATATTTGCCGCAATTTCAAATCGGCTTATTGTCTGCGCGAAATGAAAGTTCCATACCAAAACCAATGAGGATTGCGAAATCAGAACGGACGGCAAAAGGCACATAGAGCAGGCAGCGCTGCCGCTGCGGGCTTATAATTCCGGGAAAAGCCTGCCCGCACCGGTATCCCCCGTTTATGGCGCAAGCCCGGTGAGAGCGGACGCCCGCCCCCCTCATCCTGAAGCGTCCGCTGTTTAATTCCGCGAATTATTGAAAAGAGGGGGAATTTTTTCCGTCTTTTTATTTTCAATTATCACCTGAGAAAAAAATCCTTCAGATTCTGAGGCATTTTTCCGGATTATTTTTGCAACTTCACGCCTGCAACCGCTTGCCTGCTTTGCTTTTCTTATTGTCTAAAATTTTGAGGGGGAAAGGATGTTTCCCGAAAATTTTTCATTGCAATGCTGCGGGCTGAAAACCGCAATCATCGCGCTTGCAGTTATTTCATTTTTTTCACCGTCTTACGCAACTCATTCCGTAGGGATTGACCTCAGCTATGAATGTCTTGGCGGGAATACGTATCGCTTCACGCTGAACTTTTACCGCGATTGTGTAGGCATTGATGCGCCCTCTCCATCAGCCGCCATCAATATATTTTCAAATTCATGCAACGTCAACACCAATATCAGCCTTCCGCTGCAAAGCGTGACGGAAGTATCGCCCATCTGTCCGCAATTGTTTCCCCAGAGCACCTGCCGGGGCGGCTCGCTGCCCGGCATTGAGCAATACGTTTACTCGGGCACTTATACGTTTCCCCTTCAGTGCAGCGACTGGCTCATCAGCTACGAGCTGTGCTGCCGCAATTATGCCATCACCAATCTGATGACTCCGGGCGACTATAATATCTATGCCGAAGCGCTGCTTGATAATACCAACGGACTTTGCAACAATTCACCGGTGTTCACCACGCTTCCCGTTCCTTATTTCTGCGCCAATCAAACCTTCAACTACAATCATGGAGCGATAGACGGAGACGGTGATTCGCTGGTCTATTCCCTGGTTGACCCGCGCACCGACCGCAGCACGCCCATTCCTCACGCAGGCGGATTTACGGCTGCCAATCCGCTTGCCACCAACCTGGGCTTTGGTTTTGACACGCAAACCGGGCAGATGACCTTTAATGCCCGCAGCAACCAGCAAGCGGTGGTTACCGTGCGTGTGGATGAATACCGCAACGGAGTGAGGGTAGGCTCCACCCTCCGTG
>DATLYB010000079.1:0-7387 GCA_035575215.1 Chitinophagales bacterium | reverse complement strand
ATTTGAAACATGTGAATGAAGAGCACTATCACAATCTGGGGATGTTCATGTTCGGCTTCAGCGTTTTCTGGACGTACCTGTGGTTTTCGCAGTACATGCTGCAATGGTATGCAAACATGCCGGAAGAAACGGTGTATTTCTACAAGCGCATTCGCGAGAGCTCTTTCCTGCACGTGTTGTTCATTCTGAATGTGCTGGTGAATTTCTTTTTCCCGTTCCTGTTCCTGATGACACGCGCTGCGAAGAGAAAGCCGAAGAAGCTTGCCATTGCAGCCATCGTGCTCGTGCTTGGTCACTGGCTGGATTATTACCTGATGGTGATGCCGGGCGGTGTGGGTGAGCATCTCGGTATGGGCGTGCCGGAACTGTTCATCCTGCTTGGATTTGCGGGAGCCTATTTTTACGTGGTGCTGAACGCATTGACGAAGGCTTCGCTGATTCCGGTGAATCATCCGTTCCTGAAGGAAAGCCTGCAGCACCATACATTAAAATGAAATCGCGATGACAACCCTGCTGATATTTATTGCGCTGGCTCTGATTGTAGTTATTATCGTGCAAATTGCCCGCGCAGGTGAATTGCTTTCGGTTGTCAGGGGGCAGCAGGAAGGCGAAGTTTCTCCGGAAACCAACCGCGCTCTCAGCTATTTCATGATAGCTTTTTTGATAATGGGAATGATTGGCGGCTTCTGGTCGGTGAATCATTACAAGCATCTGTTTCTTCCTGACGCCTCCAGTATTCACGGAGTGGAAATTGACGGGCTGTTCAACATCACTCTGATTTTCACCGGTATCGTTTTCATCATCACCCAAATCTTGCTTTTCTGGTTTGCTTTCAAATATCGGGGAGGAAAAGGCAGAACCGCCTACTACTATCCGCATAATGTAAAACTGGAGGTGGTGTGGACAGCCGTGCCCGCCATCGTAATGACCGTGCTGGTAATTATGGGGATGAAGACATGGTTTGGCACGCTGACGCGCACGCAGAAGCCTGATTTGGAAGTGGAGGCTATCGCGGAGCAGTTCCAATGGACTATTCGCTATCCGGGCAAAGACGGCAAGCTGGGCAAGCGGAATTTTGAATTGATTACTCCCGAAAATCCGCTTGGCATTGACTGGAAAGATGAGAACAGCCATGATGATTTCATCACTGCGGAAATTCATCTTCCGGTCAACAAATCAGTGCTCTTCCGGCTGGCATCCAAAGACGTGTTGCACAGTTTCTTCCTGCCTCATTTCCGCGTGAAAATGGACTGTGTTCCCGGCATCCCCACGCAATTCCCATTCACCCCCACCGAAACCACGGAAGAAAAACGCAATGAACTGAATGACCCGAAATTCATGTTTTTCCTCGCCTGCGCTGAACTTTGCGGCATATCGCACTGGAACATGAGGCGCGATATGTATGTGGTGACGGATGAAGAATATCAAAAATGGACCCAGGAGCAGAAGCCCGCTTATGATGGAGTGAAAGCATCCCTCGAAGGCGAAAAACAAATTCAGGATAATCAGGAAAAAACCAGTGGGCAGCAAACAGAAGGCAACCCGATTTCCGCTGCTGCCGCTCCTTAAACTCAACAGCAATGGCTCAGCACGTCACATCATCCGTTATCACCGAAGGTGCACATGCCCATGTTCATGAAGAGCATGAACACGGTCATCATGAAACATTCATCACCAAATACATCTTCAGCCAGGACCATAAGACCATTGCCAAGCAGTTTTTGATTCTTGGTATCTTCTGGGCTATTGTAGGCTCCTTGTTTTCAGTGTTTTTCCGTTTGCAGCTTGGATGGCCCGGTGAGAGTTTTCCCTTTATGGAAACCCTGCTGGGCAGATGGGCTAAAGGAGGAGTGCTTGACCCCGCCTTTTATTACGCACTGGTCACCATGCACGGAACGATTCTGGTGTTCTTTGTGCTCACAGCAGGGTTGAGCGGTACGTTTGCCAACTTTCTGATTCCTCTGCAAGTGGGAGCGCGTGACATGGCGTCACCGTTTCTGAATATGCTGTCGTTTTGGTTTTTTGCCTTATCCAGCATCGTCATGTTTGCTTCGCTGTTCGTGCAGACCGGTCCTGCCGGAGTGGGCTGGACGGTGTATCCCCCCCTCAGCGCGCTGCATGAAGCCAGCCTTGGCTCGAAAGTAGGAATGGACTTGTGGCTCGTCAGCATGGCTCTGTTTATCATCTCGGTGGCGCTCGGTGGTTTGAATTATGTTTCCACCGTAATAAACATGCGCACCAAAGGGATGACATTCTTCCGCATGCCGCTGACGGTATGGGCGCTGTTCTTCACAGCGGTGGTCGGTCTTCTTTCATTCCCCGTGCTGTTTGCCGCTGCGGTGCTGTTGATTTTCGACCGCACACTAGGCACCAGTTTCTTTTTGTCTGATATTTTCATAGGCGGCCAGGCGTTGCCGCATACCGGAGGCAGCCCCATTTTGTTCCAGCATCTGTTCTGGTTTCTCGGACATCCGGAAGTGTACATCATCATCCTGCCTGCGATGGGGTTGGTTTCTGAGGTGCTTTCCGTAAACTCGCGCAAGCCGGTGTTCGGCTACCGCGCGATGGTGTATTCCATCATGGCAATCGTGGTGCTGTCATTCATCGTGTGGGCGCATCACATGTTCGTGTCGGGAATGAATCCTTTCGTAGGCTCCATCTTCGTGCTGTTCACCTTGCTGATTGCCGTGCCTTCGGCAGTGAAGGTATTCAACTGGATAACTACGCTGTGGCGCGGCAACCTACGCCTTACGCCAGCCATGTGCTTTGCCATCGGGTTCGTTTCGCTTTTCATCTCTGGCGGCTTGACGGGATTGTTTCTCGGAAATTCTCCGTTGGATATCCCGCTGCATGATACCTATTTTGTGGTGGCGCACTTCCACATTGTGATGGGGGTGGCAGCTTTCTACGGGATGTTCGCGGGTATCTATCATTGGTTTCCAAAGATGTTCGGGCGTTACATGAACAATACACTCGGTTATATCCACTTTGCCGTGACGCTTATAGGCAGCTATATGATTTTCTGGCCCATGCACTATATGGGCATGACGGGCGTGCCGAGAAGATACTATGCCTTTGAAACGTTCGAATTTTTTAACCAGTACCAAGGCATGAACCAGTTTATTTCAACTTTTGCCATTATTGTTTTCTGCGCTCAGATTTTGTTCATATTTAATTTCTTTTACAGCATATACAAGGGGCGGAAGGTAACTGAACTGAATCCCTGGAAAGCCAACACGCTCGAATGGACTACTCCCCTGCATCCGGGACACGGCAACTGGCCCGGTGATATACCTGAAGTGCACCGCTGGCCCTACGACTACAGCAAAAACGGTGAAGAATTTATTCCGCAAACGGTGCCGTTAAAACCGGGGGAGAAGGATGAAGGTCTGAGTTAGTTTAGAGTTAAAAAAAAAATTGGCGACAATTACTTGAATAATTCCGATGTGAAAGGAGTTAAACATAAGGATAGAGTTCAGGAACGGAAGAAGAATCCGTTTTGCTGAATCCAAAATTGGGGATTTAGAATTCCACGATGAAAATGATTGATAAAAAATTAGCAGGCGCCTTAGTACAGCATAACTCTAAACTCCAAACTCTAAACTTTGTATTTGACAAGCTTAATGACTACACCCTGCTTTTCAAATTCCGCCTCTCGCTCACTGTTGTTTTTTCCTCTGTGATTGCCTGGTGCATCGCGGTACAGGAATTCAACATCACTTCCTTGTTTTTGCTTTTTTGGGGCGGATTTCTGATTACTGCCGGAGCCAACGCTTTCAACCAGTTACTTGAAAAAGACTATGACAAGCTGATGAAGCGTACACAAAGCCGTCCGCTCGCAGCCGGAAGGATGAATATGCCGGAAGCCATTCTCGCTGCCGGTTTGAGCGGCATCGCAGGGGTGGGGATTCTGTGGTGGTTCTTTAACCCGCTCGGTGCGCTGCTTGGAGCCATTTCACTGCTGACCTACGCTTTTGTTTACACTCCGCTCAAACGGCTTACTCCTTTTGCCGTATTGGTGGGTGCTTTCCCTGGTGCGTTACCCCCGCTGATTGGCTGGGTATGCGCAACGGGTACGGTGGGATTTGAGGCGTTCGTGATTACCAGCATCCAGTTTCTGTGGCAATTCCCGCACTTCTGGGCAATCGCCTGGATTGCGCATGACGATTACAGAAATGCCGGATTCAAGCTGCTGCCTTCCTCTGGCGGACAAGACCGTTACACAGCTCTGCTCAGCATTTTCTATATCATTATTCTGATTGCAGTTTCAGCTATTCCGGCTATATCCGGCATGATTGGTCCCGTTGCAGGAGCAATAATTTTTCTGGCGGGAATCGGATTTCTGGCGCAATCCATCCGTCTTTTCAGAACATGTGCGATGAAAGATGCAAAAAGCCTGATGATGGGCTCAATCATTTATTTACCGGTAGTGTTGCTGGCATTGCTGGCAGGACAATAATTTGCAATAATTATGGAGTTAATAATGAGTGCAGCGGCAAAGGAAGATGAGAATAGCGCAGGAATGAGGATACATCCCTTGCGCTTCGCATTGTGGGCAGGCATCGCTTGCCTCATTATGATGTTTGCGGCACTGACAAGCGCTTATATCGTCAGAAAAGCTGCCGGCAACTGGGTAGAATTCAAACTGCCGTTCAATTTTATCATCAGCGCTGCCATCATGCTGCTGAGCAGCCTCTCCATGCACGGGGCATATCTTTCTTTCAAGCATGATAAGCTGAATCCTTATCGGATTGCCTTAGCCACTACCTTGCTTTTAAGCCTCGCATTTCTTTACAGCCAGTATCTTGGATGGCAAAAGTTGAAAGAATACGGGATTTATCTTTCAGGGAATCCTTCCGGTTCGTTTGTTTACGTCATCAGCTATCTGCACTTCGCTCATGTGGCAGGAGGAGTCGTCTTTATCATCATCGCGTTTATCAAATCCATTGTCGTTTTTGCAAATCCGGCAAATTTTCTGATTTACAGAACCGACAGCAACAAGAGCATCCGCATCGAACTGCTGGCTACTTACTGGCATTTCGTAGATGTATTGTGGCTATATTTGCTCGTCTTTTTTATGGTAAGCTGAAAATAAAAAAGGAAGGCACGTGTCTGACGTTTTTCAGCATCCCGGCACTTTCGGGAAACAGGAAAAAATAAAACTTAAAGCATGAATACTGAAGCGGCAGCGGCTATCAAGCATGAACACCATGATGTGTGGGGCGGGGGCGTGTCACCGCTCAACGTGAGCTACGGCAAAATGATGATGTGGTATTTCCTGCTGTCAGACGCCTTTTCATTTGCAGGGTTGCTGATTACTTACGGAGCCATACGCTTCAGCCACACCGACTGGCCCGACCCTAATGAAGTTTTTTCTGCCGTTCCTTTCCTTGGCCATGCGCACATGCCGCTGGTGTTTGTCAGTTTCATGACGTTCACCCTTATCATGAGCAGTGTAACGATGGTGCGTGCCGTACAGGAAGGGCATCGCATGAACCGGAAAGGGGTTGCCTTGTGGCTGGGGCTTACCATCCTGGGCGGACTCACGTTTTTGGGAAGTCAGGCATGGGAATGGACCCATCTCATTCACGGAGGCATGACCATCTCATCCCCCTGGACACAGCTCGACCACCATTCAGGTGATGTGGTCTATACCGCCCCAATAGTGTTCGGGCAATTGTTTTTCACAATTACAGGATTTCACGGTTTTCACGTTACAACCGGAGTGATCATTAATTCGGTGGTGTTTATACAGAATCTGAGAGGCGTGTATGACAGGCGCGGGCATTATGAGATGGTGGAAAAAGTCGGCTTGTACTGGCACTTCGTTGATTTGGTGTGGGTGTTTGTGTTCTTGTGTTTTTATCTGCTGTGAGCTCAAATTTTGAGAGGAAAACCAGAAATCAGAACGGAATCGAATCTGAAAGCTTCATCTAAAAATCTTCATCATGGCTACAGGACCCTTAACAGAAGCAGAATATCAGCATCATGTAAGCGCGGTTTGGCGGGTTACGATTATACTTTCTATTGTGACAGTTGTTGAAGTGGTGGGTGCCATTTTTTACCCTGAAGGCGCTCCGCGCATCATCTTGAATATTTTCTTCATCATCATGAGCCTTCTGAAAGCCTTCTATATCGTTGCCGTTTTCATGCACATGAAATACGAGAAGCGGGCGCTGCAGCTCACCGTCCTGCTTCCCACGCTGTTTCTTGTCTGGGCAATCATTGCCTTTTTATGGGAAGGGGGTGCGTGGCTGAATTTGAGGAGTGTCTGGTTTTAACTTTGAATTTAAAGTCTGAATGGTTAAAGTCTGAACCTGACCACTGTAACTTTAACCATGGGATTTTAAACTGCTATGAAGCTCAACGGTAAAATCGCGCTTCTCTTAGTTGTTCTGCTTCCTCTGAGTTTCTACCTTTATTTCGAGATAAAGAAAAATCAAACAGGGTTGCGCCTCAAGAAGCTGCCCGTACTCAGCGAAACAACCCTTCCCGATTTTAAGCTGATTGCGCATACAGGTGACACCGTCACCCGCCATGATGTCGAAGGTAAAATCCTTGTCTCTGACTTTTTTTTCACTAAATGCCGCGGCATCTGCCCGCAAATGAGCCGCAGCATGAGAAATTTGCAGGAGTACTTCCTGAGAAATTCCAACCTTCAATCTCCCATAATCCTCCTTTCGCACACGGTTGACCCCGCCAATGACAGCGTCCCTGTGCTGAACGAATATGCCCAGCTTTATGGCGCAGACCAAAAGCTGTGGCTGCTGGTAACAGGTGATAAAAAGCAGTTGTATGATTTGGCAATCAACTTCTACAAGCTGCCGGCATTGGAAACTCCCAATGATACGCTGAACCCCTTCACGCACAGTGAACGGTTTACGCTGGTGGATAAAGCAGGGCACATCCGGGGATACTATGATGGTACTGATTCAGCAAGCGTGAAGCAGCTAATGAAGGATGTGGTGGATTTGGATTTATCATATAGGGTTCAGAACCCTTAAACGCATGTCTGATACTTTTTACAAGCGCCTCATCATCGGCATATCCTTGTTGATTCCGGCAGTTGTCACCGCTTTGGTATTCGTGAAAATTCCGGTGGAAGGTATTGACCTTAAATTCTTTCCGAAATTTCATGCCTCGCTGAATTCAGTCACAACTATCCTGCTGCTCTCCGGATTTTTTTTTATCAGAAAAAAAAAGGTTGCAGCCCACAAATCCTGCATGCTTGCTGCAATTTTTTTCTCAACGGTCTTTCTGCTATCGTATGTGTTTTATCATTCCATTTCTGAACCGGCAAAGTATGGCGGTGAAGGTATTTTACGCCCCCTCTATTTTTTCATTCTTATCACCCACATCTTTCTGGCTGCTGTGGTGCTGCCATTCA
>DATLYB010000078.1:0-9678 GCA_035575215.1 Chitinophagales bacterium | reverse complement strand
CAACCTGGTTTTTCATCAGTGCGATAAGCGGAGAGATAATGATTGCCGTGCCGCTGCTGATAACTGCTGGAAGCTGGTAACAGAGTGATTTGCCTCCGCCCGTTGGCATGATGACAAAGGTGTCCTTAGCGGAAAGAACGCTTTTGATGATTTCTTCCTGGTTGCCTTTGAATGCTTTGAAGCCGAAATGCTCCAGCAAAGCCGATTTCAGTTTGTCTTTGGGCGTAGTTAGAGTACCGGTGGACATAATTATTCTTCGATGCAGGTAAAATGCCCGCTTTTAACTAACCAACTGTATTATTATTGTGAAAATAAGGTTAAAACCGGGTGTAAAATTAAGGCGATAGCTAAAAATTTTCCTTCCAAATTCACTCCACAATATAATGAAAAAACGGACAAATGGAGGAAGGTTGCTGAAATTTTTTTTGAAAGGGTCTGTAAATTTGCAAAATTTACAAGCATGAAATCGCCTGATTCAAAAAAAGACAGCTTTTACAAAAAGGTATTTGCCGTTGCCCGGAAAATTCCACGCGGCAAAGTCACCTCCTATGGTGCAATTGCCAAATGCCTGGGTGCCGGCAAATCATCACGCATGGTGGGCTGGGCGATGCACCATTCCGGGAATGTTTTCCCTCCCGTGCCCGCGCACAGGGTGGTGAACAGAGCCGGCATGCTTACCGGGCAGCATTACTTCGCTTATCCCGGGCAGATGCAAGAACTGCTGGAAAGAGAAGGGGTGGCTGTGGTGAATAACAGAGTGAAGGATTTCGATGCGTTGTTCTGGGACCCCGTAAAGAAAATGAAATTTTAACGGGCTTCTGTTTCCGTTATCAAAATTTCCTGCTGTAATTAGGCGCTTCCTTGATGATCACTACGTCATGCGGATGACTTTCAGCTACACCTGCCGGGGTCACGCGGGCAAAGCTTGCTTTTTTCAGAGCGGGAATATCTTTCGCTCCGCAGTAGCCCATGCCTGCCCGCAAGCCGCCAACGTACTGATACATCACTTCCGCCAGCGTGCCTTTGTAAGGCACGCGCCCGACAATCCCTTCAGGCACGAGCTTTTTGATGTCGTCTTCCACATCCTGGAAGTAACGGTCTTTTGAGCCTTCCTCCATGGCTTCCAGCGAACCCATGCCCCGGTATGACTTGAATTTCCTTCCCTCGTAGATAATGGTTTCACCGGGCGATTCTTCCACCCCCGCAAACAGCGAGCCTGCCATGATGGAATCTGCGCCTGCCGCAATGGCTTTCACGATGTCGCCCGTAAAGCGGATGCCGCCATCGGCAATGAGCGGCACTTTCAAGGGCTGCAATGCTAATGAAGCTTCGTAAATGGCGCTTAGTTGTGGCACTCCTACACCCGTCACAACGCGTGTAGTGCAGATGGAACCGGGTCCCACGCCCACTTTTACCGCGTCAGCCCCGGCTTCTGCCAGTGCTTTTGCCCCTTCCTGCGTTGCCACATTCCCGGCTACTACCTGCAGGTCTTTGAATTTCTTCTTGATGCTTTTCAGCGCCTGTATCACTCCCTGCGAATGACCGTGGGCGGTATCAAGCGTGATGACGTCAACGCCTACGCTCACCAGCGCACTGACCCTGTCAAGCATGTCGCGGGTAACTCCCACCGCTGCGCCTGTCAGCAGCCTGCCGAGGCTGTCTTTGCAGGCATTGGGATAACTTTGTACCTTGATGATGTCTTTGTAAGTGATAAGCCCTACCAGCTTTCCGGCTTTATCCACTACCGGCAGTTTTTCGATGCGGTATTGCTTCAATATCGTTTCCGCTTTTTTGAGGTCGGTGCCCTCTGGTGCAGTGATGAGGTTTTTTTTCGTCATCACTTCTGAAATACGTCTTTTATAATTGGTTTCAAAACGCAGGTCACGGTTGGTAAGTATGCCCACCAACTTGCGGCTGCCGTTTACCACTGGAATGCCGCCAATGCGATGCTCGCGCATGATATTCACCGCTTCTCCGATGGTGGCGTTTTCCTGCAGGGTGATGGGGTCAATGATAAGTCCGCTTTCGGCACGTTTCACTCTGCGGACCTGGTCAGCCTGCTGCTCGATGCTCATGTTTTTATGGATGATACCGATGCCGCCTTCCTGGGCTATGGCGATGGCAAGCTGGTACTCGGTCACCGTATCCATAGCTGCGGAGATAATCGGTACGTTGATTCGAATTCCCCGGGTAAGTTGCGTAGAGGTGTCCACTTCGCGGGGCAAAACTTCCGAATAGGCAGGAAGGAGCAGCACATCATCGAAGGTCAACCCTTCGCCAGCAAATTTTCCCTTCGAGAGCTGCATTGAAAAATTTGCGCACAAAGATAGAAAAGATGTAAGATTGAAGAAAAGGGATGAAATTGGGTAATGATTTTTATTGATGAAAATTGCCGCTTTTCCTTCCTTTCGGATTCTTGTTTCTAATCTAACTTCATTCGGCAAATTTCATTTGTGTGAACAAATCGCATGGCATTCTTTTTCTGGCAAACCTCATTTATTTCAGTTTGCACGCCCAGGGAAGTGATGACCGTATTCCTCACCCGGTTATTCGACCGGGACCGAGTTTGATGAGATGAAAAAAGTAATTGATGAACTGATAAGCCGGCAGCAAAAACAGTAAATAGCTTATTTAGTCCTGTATTGGTCAATCACCTTCAGCACGGCACCGTCTTTTTCCATAAAGGGGGAAATCTCAAAAACGATGGGATGAAGTTCAAAATCAACAAGCAGGGCACGTTCAAGATTCAGAAGCGATTCTTTTTTATTGCCGATTAAATAATAGTATGCGCTTTTGACATAGATAATGTCAGCCGGGTCATCAAACTGTTCACAGGCATCATCAAGGACGGTGAATGCATCCCGGCACATTCCTGATTCAAGCAACGTGCGCGCCAATGCCAGCCAGGCATCGCGGCTGTTGGGGCGGATGTCAACCGCCTTGCTGTAAAGTTCGATGGCATACTCCAAATCTCCCAATTCATAACAGGCATCCCCAAGCATCTCGATATAATCGGGGTCATCGTCCTTCAGTTTGCAGGCGCGTTCAAAGGATGTGAGAGCATTGTGCCACTTTTCTTCCTGCCGGTAGCACAAGCCGATACGGAAGAATGCTTCATGAAATTGCGGGTCGATGCCAATTGCCTTCCGGTAATAGTTGCGTGCATTGCCGTATTCGTTCAGACATTCATAAGACTCACCAATGCTGAAGTAAATTTCTTTTGAAGGGCGTGCTGCTTCAAGCGCATTTTTGTAATACTGTATCGCTTTGCGGTATTGCTCCATTCTGAACAGCACATCCCCGCAATCCTTGTAAGCGTACTCAAACTTTTCATTGATGGCAATTACATACTCAAATGCATCCACCGCTTTTTCCAACTCGCCCAAGCCGGCATAGGCATGAGCCAGATTGAACCATGCCCAATGACTGTATGGTTCTTTGTCAATAATTTTTTGGTGCAATTCAGCGCTCTCTTTGTATTTCTCGACAAACTGCACGCAAAACCACATCCGGTTGAGCGCCTCTTCATTGTCAGGCTGAAGCTCCAGTGATTTCCTCAGGCACTCGAAGACGTGTTCGTATTTTCCCCAGTCTTCGTAAACGTCAGCAAGCTCAAGGTACAAATGAGCGGCATCTTCTTCATCGGCTATATCCAGCGCGTGCTCCAGCGTGGCTACTGCCTTTTTGAAATCGTCCATCCAGGCATAGATGTCGGAACGCAGCAGATAGATTTGAATTTCCCGCGGGTCATAAACTTCCGCCCTGTCAAGTAATTCCAGAGCCTGGTCGAACTGCTTCCCGTCAAAAAGGAACTGAGCCTTTTTCACCAAAAAGAAAGCGGAAAACGGATACTGTGTAATCGCATGGTCGGCAACAGCCGAAGCCTTGTCAGTTCTCTTTCTGCGCTCATAATAGTCAATCAGCTGCTCAAAAGAGGATTCATCAAGAAAAAACCGGGAATTGGTTTTTTCCATCTCCTCGTAATGCGCAACCAGATGGGTGACATTTTGAAAATCGTCAAATGAATGCGCTGACATCAGAACGCGGATCTGACTTGTTAAAAACTATTGACTAAAAGTAGGAAATTCACTTTTAACTTTTCACGTTATCTGCTGAAATTTTCTCACAATCCCTGCATGAAATGACGAATTATTTCGGTGTTTTTCTCCTTTTTTTTTCCACAATTTTCTTGACATGTTGTTTTACAGCAGCGCAAAACAGAAACTATGCAACTGAAGACGCGGATAAGCACACACCGGATTTTCCACATTTGCCTTCCGGCTATTGGCAGCAGCGGGTTAATTATATGATTGAAGTCGAGCTGAATGACGTGACGCATGAACTGAAAGGCAACATCAAAATGGAATATACCAACCATTCGCCCGATGAACTCCCGTTCATCTGGTTTCATCTGTGGCCCAATGCTTACAGGAATCTGAACACGGCATTCGCCAAGCAACAATTGGAAAACGGGAGCACAACATTCTACTTCTCCAAACCGGAGCAGCGCGGATACATTGACAGCCTTTCGTTTCAGGCTGATGGAAAAATTTTGAATTGGAAAATTGATTCCGTTCATATTGACATCTGCAAGGTCTTCCTCCCGAAGCCGCTCAAAAGCGGAGAATCCATTACGATTACCACTCCGTTTCTTGTAAAAATTCCCGGCAGTTTTTCTCGCCTGGGTCATACAGGGCAGGCATATCAAATCACGCAATGGTATCCCAAGCCTGCGGTATATGACAAATACGGCTGGCATCCCATGCCCTATCTGGACCAGGGCGAGTTTTACTCGGAGTTCGGCTCCTTTGATGTGAAAATCACGCTGCCGAAAAACTATGTAGTGGGCGCATCGGGCAATCTGCAGAATGAAGAAGAACTGCAGTGGCTGAATGAGTTGGCTGAAAAAACAGCAAAGCAGACAGATTTTGGAAAAGATACCGGTTTTCCGCCATCCGACAGCCTGACGAAAACCCTGCATTACAAACTGGAAAACGCTCATGATTTTGCATGGTTTGCCGACAAACGGTTTCACGTGCTGAAAGGAGAAGTGACGCTGCCTCATTCCGGGAAAAAAGTGACAACATGGGCAATGTTTACCAACCAGGACGCTGAGCTTTGGAGAAAAAGCCTCGAATACATCCATGACGCCATTTATTACTATTCAAAATGGATTGGCGATTATGCTTATGACCAGGTGACGGCAGTGGAAGGCGCCCTGAGCGCGGGCAGAGGAATGGAGTACCCCACTATCACCATTATTGGCAAAGCGGGCAGTGCGCCTGAACTCGAAACCATTATCGTGCATGAAGTGGGGCATAACTGGTTTTATGGAATGCTTGGCACCAATGAGCGCGACCATGCCTGGATGGACGAGGGCATTAATTCATTTTATGAAATGCGCTGCCTCGGCACGAAATATCCCGGAAAGAAATGGCTGGAAAGCTTTGATGCACCCCGCCTCAGGCGGTTTCTTGATATAGACGATTACCCCCTCAAATTCCTCAATGAGCTGCTTTATCTGTATAACGCACGGCAGCACTTAGACCAGCCCATTGCTTTGAAGTCAACCGATTTCACTCCCGGGAACTATGCCACTATTGTCTATGCAAAGACAGCTCTCCTATTCGACCATCTCAAGGCATATCTTGGTGACAGCCTGTTTGACCACATCATGCAGCAGTATTTCGAGGAGTGGAAATTCAAGCATCCGATGCCGGAAGATTTGCGCATGCTTTTCGAATCAGCCAGCGGTAAAAACCTGTCATGGTTTTTTGACGAGCTGATTGCCACTAATAACAAAGTAGATTACAAAATTTCTTCCGTCAAAAAAGACAAAATCAACAACATTCACACGCTGACGCTTACAAATAAAACGGGAGTCGCTTCGCCTGTTCCTGTTTCAGCCATCCGGAAAGACACGATTGCTAAAACAATTTGGGTGGATGGATTTGAAGGAAGCCGGGACATCGAAATCGTTAATGATAATTACCATCACTACCGCATTGATGCTGACAGAATCACCCCTGAACTCAACCGGAAGAACAACAATTACCGGCTGCGGGGGATGCTGCACAAAGCCGAGCGGCTGCGCTTCCAGATGTTCGGCAGCATTGAGAATCCAAACAAGGCGCAACTCTTTTTTACACCCGTTGCGGGCTGGAACAATTACGATAAAACCCTGGTCGGAATAGCATTCTACAATCACTTCCTGCCGTTTAAAAATTTCGAGTTCGAACTGGTGCCGTTATTCGGGACGGGTTCCGTTGAATTCGCAGGCATCGGACGCATTGGATATACCTTCTGCATGAAGCGGACAAAAATTCACAACATCAGCCTGAGCGTGCACGGAAAGCGGTTCAGCTACGATTTGTTTCCGGATGGTTTAAGCTACAACAAAGTGCAGCCGGTGCTGACATTGGGGTTCAGGAAAAAAAATCCCCGAAGCAGAGAAATGAAATTTCTGTCGCTTCGCACTGTGGTGGTGTGGCAGGAATACAGAAGGTACAACACGGAAATCAGGGCGAATGAAAATGTTATTTCACATTATTTTGTGAATGAAGCCGTTTTTTACTGGAATAATTCGCGCGTTATCAATCCCTGCGGCTTTAATCTTGCCCTGCAGCAGGGAAACAATTTCGTGAGAACGTTCGGAGAGTTCAGCTACCAGCTCACCTACAACAGCAGAAACAAAGGGCTTTTTGTAAGACTGTTTGCAGGCGGATTTGTGCGGAATGACCGCGATGCCAGCCGGCTTCCCGACCCGCGGTTCAGAATGAATTTTTCAACGGGAAAAGAGCAGTTTCAAAAAGATTTTCTGTTTGATGAATACTTCTTCGGAAGAAATCAAACCGATGGCTTGGCATCCCAGCAAATAGTCACAAAGGAAGGCGGCTTTCGCTCCCACAACGATTTCGGACAGTCCGATGAGTGGCTGGCATCCGTCAGTTTTTCCTCTGCCATCCCGGGAAAAATCCCCATTCGTCCTTACACCAGCATTGGACTTTATGGTGAAGAAGGGGTCAGCATGGCGTATGAATTGGGATTGGCGGCAGTGATTGTTCCCGGCATCTTCGAAATATATTTCCCGCTGGTTTCCCTGGTCCGGTATCATCTTCCCGATGGAACAGCTCAAACACGCAAATGGTATCCCGGGCTCGATAAAAACGACAGCGTCAATTTATATTCGGGTGAAAAATACCGGAGCCTGATTACATTCCAGTTCAACATCAGGAAGATGAACCCGTTTGAGCTGATAAAACAGCTTCCTTTCTGAAGGGAAGAAACGCAAACGACAATCCCTTAGCCTATTTTTGAAAAAAAATTTGCCATGCTTCTCGCCAAAAACAAAAGCCGCCTCACCTTCCTGGATGAACTGGAATTAAGCCTTTCAGAAAATGGAGCCAGCACCGGCTGCCAATGGCTGAAGACAAAGGGCAGGCTCATTGAAAGCCGCTCACCTGTTGACGATTCGCTGATCGGGACGGTCAATGAAATTGGAAAAAGCGAGTATGACAAAGTGGTTGATACTGCGCAAAAAGCTTTCAGGGAGTGGCGCATGATTCCCGCTCCGAGGCGGGGAAATGTGGTAAGACAGATTGGCGATGAATTGAGAAAATACAAAGAGCCGCTGGGAAGATTGGTTTCATGGGAAATGGGCAAGTCGCTGCAGGAAGGATGGGGCGAAGTGCAGGAGATGATTGACATCTGCGATTATGCGGTGGGGTTGTCGCGGCAGTTATATGGATTGACGATGCATTCCGAGCGCCCCAGCCACCGCATGTATGAGCAATGGCATCCGCTGGGGGTAGTGGGAATCATATCAGCCTTCAATTTTCCGGTGGCCGTGTGGTCGTGGAATGCGATGATTGCATGGGTGTGCGGTGACACGTGCGTGTGGAAGCCTTCGGAAAAAACTCCATTGTGCGCCATCGCCTGCCAGAAAATTATCGCACGGGTGTTTGATAAAAATAATGTTCCCGAGGGGGTTAGCTGCCTGGTGATTGGCGATTACAAAGCGGGTGAATGGCTTTCGCACGACACGAGGATTCCCCTGGTATCAGCCACAGGTTCCATCAGAATGGGCAAAGCAGTTGCCACTGCTGTCGCTTCACGGCTCGGACGGACGCTGCTTGAATTGGGCGGCAACAACGCCATCATCATCACTCCCAATGCTGACTTGGATATTGCCGTCCGGGCGGTAGTATTTGGCGCAGTAGGCACAGCAGGACAACGCTGCACCACAACGCGCAGGCTGATTGTGCATGAATCAATTTATGATGAAGTGAAAAAACGATTGGTGAAAGCTTATTCCCAATTGCGCATCGGCAATCCGCTGGATGAAGGCAACCATGTGGGTCCGCTGATTGACCGACATGCAGCGGAACTGTATGAAAAAGCGCTGCAAGAAATCGTGAAAGAAGGCGGCAGGCTGGTGATAAAGGGAGAGGTGTTGAAAGGCAAGGGCTTTGAATCGGGCTGCTATGTGAAACCCGTGATTGCGGAAGCAAAAAATCATTTTGCTATTGTGCAGCAGGAAACCTTTGCCCCCATTCTCTATCTTATCAAATTCTCTACCCTTGAGGAGGCGATTGAATACCAGAACGGAGTGGTGCAGGGACTTTCCTCCGCCATCATGACAACCAACCTGCGCGAAGCGGAAAAATTTTTGTCGCACGAAGGCAGCGACTGCGGCATCGCCAACGTGAACATCGGCACCTCAGGCGCAGAAATCGGTGGAGCATTCGGAGGTGAGAAAGAAACGGGCGGTGGCCGTGAATCAG
This sequence comes from Chitinophagales bacterium, assembly GCA_035575215.1. Taxonomy (GTDB): domain Bacteria; phylum Bacteroidota; class Bacteroidia; order Chitinophagales; family CAIOSU01; genus DATLYB01. The sequence continues at coordinate 895 of DATLYB010000078.1, read as the reverse complement.
GGTCTGATGCCTGGAAATTTTACATGCGCAGACAGACCAACACGATAAACTACGGAACGGATATTCCGCTGGCTCAGGGAATCAAGTTCGAAGTATAGGTTAGGTTATCTCCGCTCTTGCCGCTCAGTCAATCTGTCTGTTTGTGGCAAGCTACTGGGATAAAGGGGCAGCAACTCTGAATTATTTGTATTTTTACTCGCAAATTTTACAGCCATGAAACATGTCACTTCTGTTTATTCCGCCATGACGGTATTTGCCGCCCTGCTTGTTTCTGCTGATGCAGAAGCGATAAAGCACACGGTTCAGGTTGCCAATTTTCAGTTCAGCCCCAGTTCGCTGACGGGTGTTGCTGTGGGCGACACGATCCGGTGGGAGTGGCAATCGGGAAGTCACACCACCACCTCCACTTCCGTTCCCCCGAATGCGCAAATGTGGGATGCGCCTCTTAACAGCAACAACACCAGCTTTGAATACCGCGTGCTGGCGGCAGGCTCCTATTCTTACAAATGCACCCCGCATGAAGGCATCGGCATGACGGGGACATTCACGGCTATCGAGGTACCCACCGCTGTGCCCCTCCCGGCAGCCAAAGAGGCTGTGGTAAAATTTTATCCCAACCCGGTGACGGAGCGTGTGCACGTTTTCTTCAGAAGCGATGTGGCTGAGCGGGGCGTGATGAACATCTATGACGCCAAAGGCGCGTTGATGATGAATCTGCCGCTGCGCATCACCCCCGGAGATAACAGCCTCGATGTGCCGCTGGGCATATTAAGCCGGGGGATGTATATGCTTGAGCTGCTGTCAGGCAGCCGTGTTCTGCGGGTGCATAAGATAGATAAGATGTAAAAAAATTAAAGACTATTCATCACAGATGGAAAAGAAAAACAAAAAAAGA
>DATLYB010000077.1:0-5999 GCA_035575215.1 Chitinophagales bacterium | reverse complement strand
GCAGCACGATTAGCAATTATGATGCTGCAATGACATACATATTCACTCCCTCCGGACCTTCGGCAGGAGCGGGTGGCGTAATCAGCGGCATGGCGGCAGGCACCACCTACACGGCAACGGCAAATGACGGCAGCTGTTCCTCTGCGCCCAGCGCCCCTTTCAGCAATGCCCCGCAATTGGCGTCACCGGCAATCCCGGTTATTTCTTCCACCCCGCCCACGTGCACATCGGACGGGAGCAGCACGATTAGCAATTATGATGCTGCAATGACATACATATTCACTCCCTCCGGACCTTCGGCAGGAGCGGGTGGCGTAATCAGCGGCATGGCGGCAGGCACCACCTACACGGCAGCGGCAAATGACGGCAGCTGTTCCTCTGCGCCCAGCGCCCCCTTCAGCAATGCCCCGCAATTACCCGTGCCTGTTGCTACTATCACTGGCTTATTAACTTACTGCACAGGGGGCACTACCACATTAACCGCAAGCGGAGGAACGGGCTATGTCTGGATGGATTCGGCCGGAAACACTATCAGTAATAATGATAGCATCATCGTTACTGAAGGTACCTACATAGTGGAAGTGACCAACTCGAGCAGCTGTTCGGATACTGCTTCGGCTTCGGTTACGGAATTATCAAACTTAACTGTAATTATTAGCGGGGCAATGAATTATTGTCCGGGTGCAAATACAACATTGACAGCAACCGGGGGAACAAGCTACAGTTGGAGCAACGGAAGTATTACCGACAGCATTACTGTAACACAAGGCACCTATACCGTTACGGCTGCTGATGCCGGCTGCTCAGGAACAGCTTCGGCAGTTGTTACTGAATTAGTTCCTGCTCCTATAAACCTGGGCAGTGATGTTACTGCCTGTGAAGATTCTTTGGTTATACTCGATGCGGGCAGCGGATACACAAATTACGTATGGAGTAACGGAGACACCACCCGTTTTATGCAGCCCCCAACTACCGGAACGTATTCGGTAACGGCTGCTGATGCAAATGGCTGTACCGTTTCAGGCTCGGTAAATGTGGCATTTGACGAGTGCATTACTATCACCATTCCCAGCGCCTTTTCGCCAAATGGCGATGGCATCAATGACATTTTTCGAGTTCGCAGTGAAAATATAACAGAGTTCAGTATGGCGATATTTAACCGCTGGGGGGAGAAAGTCTTTGAAACTAATAACATCAATGATGGCTGGGATGGATATTACAAAAATGAAAAGGCGGAAATAGGGGTGTATGCTTATTACGCTTCTATCAATAATCGCATCTATAAAGGAAGCATTACGCTCATTCGCTAAACTTTGCGTTTAGAAAAAATTTTCTGCGGAAAGTGTGCCAAAAGAATCACGCGCGCCAAAGGGTAATAGACAAACTTGATGAACTGCTGAGTCTGCACTAGTTGGGAGGAAACCCCTTATCAAAAAATTCCTTCCACAACGTAGGGAAAACTGCTCCCAATTTGGGAATAAAAAAACCCACCGGGAAACTGTCAACACCGGTGGGTTTTTTTACTTGTAATGGCAAGAAAATTTGAAAGCGCAAGCCTGTTAAAAAACGCAGCATTATGACTGACCATGACGGACCGGACAGAAAAGCCAAGCAGCTAAGGAGCATCGCCCCGTTGAGAACCGTTGCAACCAAATTCAAAATCTCCCAGTCATATTTTTATGAATCGGCTATTGCAACGTATGACTCTCCTACCCTGATTTTCTCTATTTAGCGTTTTCCGGTTGAACGTATTTTTCAGTTTCGGTCTGATTTTTTGCAACTGTAAACTATTCTATTGTCCCTGCCGGGTAAATTTTTTACGGGGATTCCGTTTTTTTGAAAGAAGGAATCCCCGTGCTTTATTATATTTACCGGCTTTTTAAAAGCGCTAATTGAGCCGTGGTTCGATTTAGAATCGTACGTTGGCTTACTTTGGAACAACCAAAACCCATAACAACCGATTATGCAAAGACTACTTGGTGTCGCGGCTGTTTTATTTTTCCAGTTCGCCAGCCTCCATGCTCAAACCGGTGAAATCACCGGACGCGTGGTGGATGAGAAAGGCGAAGGATTGCCTTTTGCCAATGTGATAGCCGAACAGGACGGCAAACTCGTCACAGGCGCTCAGACGGATTTCGATGGCTACTTCACCATTAAGCCGCTGAATCCCGGGAAGTATGACGTAAAGGTTTCTTATCTCGGTGAAGACAAGGCGGTAATGAAAGGCGTAATGGTTTCCGCGGATAAAATCACCGAATTGAATTTGTCTGTCACGCAGGAAAAAGTGCTGGGTATAGTGACCATCACTGAATACAAAGTGCCGCTGATTGACAAGGAAAATAACTCCACCAAGAACACCATCACCAGCGAGGAGATTCAGGCGCTGCCTACCAAAAACGTGAATTCCATCGCATCGCTCAGCGCAGGCGTCTATCAGTCAGGCGAAGGCAAGGGGCTCAACATCAAAGGCGCCCGTGAAGAGGGTACCGAATACTACATTGACGGAATCAGGGTGCGGGGAAGTGCAAAGATTCCTGCGCAAGGCATTGAGGAGCTGACGGTGATTACGGGGGGCGTTCCCGCCAAATACGGTGATGCAACGGGCGGCATCGTGACGATTACCACCCGCGGTCCTTCAAGAAATTTTGCCGGCAGCATTGAAGGCACCACCTCGCAGGGCATGGATGCCTACGGCTACAACCTCGGCAGCTTTGACCTCACCGGTCCCATCATCAAGAAGAACAAGGGCAGGGAAAACGAGAAGACCATAGCGGGGTTTTTCATTGCGGGCGAATACCTGCGGCAGGAAGATGCCAGCCCTTCAGCAACCGGAGTGTACAAGGCGAAAGAAGACAGCCTGCGGTACCTTGAAGAAAATCCGCTGACTCCTTCACCCGTCTCCGAGGCATTCATCGTCACAACGGAAACCGTCACCAAAAACAGCCTGGAAAAAGTGAAGACCAAGCCTAACGTAGTAAATAACAACTATACGTTGTCGGGCAAACTTGATTTTAAACTGACTGACGCCATCAACCTAACATTCGGAGGTAATTACAATTATGTAAGGCGACATGATTGGATTGACCGTTATACGCTTTTCAATTACGTGAACAATCCGTTTTACAAGGAAACATCGTGGCGTGTTTTCGGCAGGTTCACTCAGCGGTTCGGGCAGAAGGAAACCCCGGAAGAAGAAGCGGGAACCCAGCCAAAACGCAGCGCATTTCAAAACGCATTCTACTCCGTGCAGTTTGACTACAGCAAGGTATATGACAAGTTCGAAGATGATTCACATGGATTCAGCCCGTTTGATTACGGCTACATCGGCAATTTCGAAATTCTGAGAACCCCGGTGTTTGATTATGGATTCGACCAGGTGTCGGGCAAGACGGGATGGAAACAGCTTGGATACCGCGATACGCTGGTGAGGTTTGCGCCTGCGGATGTGAATCCCACGGGAACAGCCTTCACGGATAAGTACTATGAACTGGCAGGCGCCACCTTCTCCAACGGATGGTGGACAGCACCATTGCAGGGAGCGCAGACCGGTTTTTATGAAACGCTCAGCCAGATTCAGGTGAATGGCGGGCTGCTCAATGGCGACCGCCCCCGCGTTCCGCATGACATCTGGTTTAACACCGGACGCCAGTTCAACGGCTATGGCATCAGCAATGATGACGACCAATACCGCCTCAGCATCCTGGGCTCCGTTGACATTGTTCCCGGAGGCTCCGCCCGCAACAAGCATGCGTTTGAATTCGGATTGGAGTTCGAACAGCGGGTTGACCGCGGATACAATGTGGCTTCCATCGGCTTGTGGGAATTGATGCGCCAGCTTGCCAACAAGCATATTGACCAGTTGGATACCGACCATCCTTACCTGCTCATTGATGGTGAAATTTACAGCTATGATGACCCGAATGCCCCTGATTTCGGGCAGAATGACACTATCATATATGACCGCAAGTATGTTGCCGGGCAGCAGGCATTCTTTGACAAACAGATCAGAAAGAAACTCGGTCTGGCGGAAGACAACACCGATTTAATCAATATTGATGGCTTGCCACCCGATTTCTACTCGCTCGACATGTTCAGCGCGGATGAACTGCTGAACAATGGCAACCCGTACGCTGCATGGCATGGCTACGATTATCTGGGAAATAAATTGAGCACCCAGCCTTCGTTTGATGATTTCTTTAAGCAGAAAGACGCCAACGGAAATTATACGCGCGCCATCGGGGCATTCCGTCCGATTTACGCCTCGGCATTCATCCAGGATAAATTCAATTTCAAAGACCTTCTGTTCAACATCGGTTTCCGGATTGACCGCTTCGATGCCAACCAGAAGGTGCTGAAGGATAAATACCTGCTTTACCAGGCCTACACGGTGGGAGAGGTAAGAAGCAGGCTGAATGGCACGGTGCCTCTCAGCATCGGAGATGATTACGTGGTATATGTGGATGATTTCAACAAATCCAATCCCGTGCCGGTAGGCTACAGAAATGAAGACACATGGTACACCTCCGATGGCACCGAAACCAACGACCCCAGCGTGATTGCAAAATCCTCATCAACGGGTCGCATCACGCCTTATCTTGTGAATCCCAATGACAATATCAAGAACGAAGATTTCGAGCCTTCCTCCTCATTCAAGGACTATGAGCCGCAGATCACCGTGATGCCGCGCCTCGCTTTTTCATTCAACATCACCGATGAAGCATCCTTCTTCGCCCATTATGATATTCTGACGCAGCGCCCGCAGTCGCGCGAGCAGACCACGCCCGATGTATGGTATTTCTTTGATGAAAATGTGACAACGATTATAAACAATCCTTCGCTGAAGCCCGAAAAGACCATTGATTACCAGTTGGGCTTCCGCCAGCTGCTCACGTCCAATTCAGCCATTACGATTTCAGCTTTCTACCGCGAAATGAAAGATATGATTCAGATTGTGAACATTCCCTATGCTTACCCGCGCGACTACAAGACCTTCGGCAATGTTGACTTCGGCACCGTGAAAGGCTTCTCGGTTTCTTACGACCTGAGAAAAACCAGCACCAGCAACATTGCGCTGAAAGCCAATTACACCATTCAGTTTGCCGAGGGCACCGGATCCAACACCACTTCGCAACTCAATCTGGTAGGTTCCGGGCAGCCCAACCTGCGCACCATCGTCCCGCTGGATTATGACTCGCGCCATAATATAAATGTCACTATTGATTACAGCTATGGTGAAGGGAAAGATTACAACGGACCAAAGATTAAAGACAGGGAGATTTTCGCTAATTCAGGAATCAATATCACCGCACGGGCGCGTTCGGGCGAGCCTTATACCCAGCAGGAAAATCCGACTGCCGAAGCGCTGCGTGCACAGGCTACGCGCAAGATTTTGACAGGCTCCATTAACGGCTCGCGCCTCCCCTGGAAGTTCACCGTTGACTTCAGGCTGTGGAAAGATTTTAAGCTGAACAACATCCGAAAAAAAACCGAAGGGGAAGAAGTGTCTGTAAAGAAAACATACTACCTCAATGTGTATCTGCTGATTCAAAACCTGCTGAATACCCTGAACGTGGTGAGCGTATATCCTTATACCGGCAATGCCGGTGATGACGGCTATCTCACCTCCTCTTTGGGACAGCAAGACCTTGCAGGACAGACAAATGCCGCTTCGTATGAAGACTTGTACCGCGCCTATCTTGACAGCGGCTTAGACGGTAACAGCAACAGCCGGTATAGCCTTCCCCGCAGCATCCGGATAGGGGCGATTTTTAAATTCTGAACATGAATATCGCTAAAAAAGACATAATTGGTTTAAGGGATACATTCCGACTCTTTTTTGTTACACCTAAATGCCAAGCCGGTACATGGGAACGGTTTTCAGGAACTCCCTTTCCTCGTTCCAGACACAAAAATTAAACTCATGCCATGAATAGAACAGCCTTTTTCAGCTCCATAGTGGCAATTTTTTTTACAGCCAGAGTTTCAGCCACTGAAAACAT
>DATLYB010000076.1:0-6032 GCA_035575215.1 Chitinophagales bacterium | reverse complement strand
GAGGGGTCCCCACCCCCGTTGCGGAAAAGGACGACAAGTATGGACTCCTTTTGCTACAGAGAGGGGCGGGGAAGGCTAAAGCGACCAGTACTCCAGCGATTTTATTTTTCCCCGATACATCCCTTTCAAATCCACGACAATCCCATCTTTTGGCATCAGTCCTTTGAAATACTTTTCATCCAGATTCAAATACTCTTTGTGAGGAACGGCAACAATCACGGCATCATACCCCTTGCCGATTTTTTTCACCAGCCCAAATCCGTATTCATGTTCCAGTTCTTTTGAGTCGGCATGAGCGTCAGTGACATCCACGTTGATGGAATAGGATTTCAACTCCTCAATCACGTCTGCCACTTTGGAGTTGCGGATGTCGCTGACGTTTTCTTTGAACGTGGCTCCCATCACGAGCACTTTCGATTTGGCTACCACTTTTCCTTTTTTAATCAATCGCTGCACGACATTCTTTGCCACATACTCGCCCATGCTGTCGTTGATTCTGCGCCCGCTGAGAATCACTTCCGGCTTGTATCCCAAGCCGATTGCCTTGTAGGTAAGATAGTAGGGGTCCACGCCAATGCAATGACCGCCCACGAGACCGGGGGAGAATTTCAGGAAGTTCCATTTGGTGGCAGCGGCATCCAAAACGTCCCAGGTGTTGATTTCCATCTTGTCAAAAATCTTCGAAAGTTCGTTCATCAATGCGATGTTCAAATCGCGCTGGGTATTCTCGATGATTTTGGCGGCTTCCGCCACTTTAATGGAAGGCGCCTTGTGCACCCCGGCTTTCACTACAATCTCATACACTTTTGCAATCTCCAGGGTGCTTTCTTCATCGCATCCGGAAACCACTTTTTTGATTTTCGGAAGCGTATGTTCTTTGTCACCGGGATTGATTCGCTCCGGACTGTAACCCAGCTTGAAATCCATGCCCACCTTCAATCCTGAGAGTTCTTCAAGAATCGGCAGGCAGTCTTCTTCCGTACATCCGGGATATACGGTGGATTCATACACTACGTAATCTCCTTTCTTCAGCACTTTCCCGATGCTGCGTGAGGCGCTGAGCACGGGCTTCAAATCCGGCACCTTGTGCACATCAACGGGAGTGGGAACGGCTACGATGTAGAATTTCGCTTTCTTTAAATCATTCAGCGATGATGTGAACAGAATATCGGTTCCTTTGAAATCTTCACTCGTCAGTTCGTTGCTGGGGTCAATTCCTTTCATCATCATTTTGATGCGCTCCTCGTTGATGTCGAAACCGATGACGGAAATTTTACGGGCAAACTCCAGCGCGATGGGCAAGCCCACATAACCCAAGCCGATAACGGCAAGTTTGGCTTTGCGTTGAATGAGGTCGTTATACATAGTCAGTGCGGACAGCCTCATCACTGCTCTTTAAACTTTGGGAAAAAGGGGATGAGACTTCTATTTTTTTATAAATTCTTCAAACTGATGTTCCTTTTTGAACAATTCTTCCTTCGGCAATTTTTTAAAATACTCATACGTAATCTTCAACCCTTCGGCACGGCTCACTTTCGGTTCCCAGCCTAAAATTTTTTTCGCAAGCGAAATATCAGGCTGTCGCTGCCGGGGGTCATCCGTGGGTAATTCCTTATACACCAATTTTTGCTTTGTTCCTGTCAGCTTGATGATTTCTTCTCCGAATTCCTTAATCGTTATTTCAGCGGGATTCCCGATGTTCACGGGGTAAACATAATCACTAAGCAGCAAACGGTAAATGCCTTCAATCAAATCATCCACATAACAGAAAGAACGCGTCTGTGAGCCGTCACCAAACACGGTTAAATCTTCGCCCCTCAAAGCCTGTCCGATAAAAGCCGGCAGCACGCGGCCGTCATTCAGCCTCATGCGCGGACCGTAGGTGTTGAAGATACGGGCGATGCGTGTTTCCAAGCCATGAAAGCGGTGATATGCCATCGTAATGGCTTCCTGAAATCGCTTGGCTTCGTCATATACACCGCGGGGACCAATCGGATTCACGTGTCCCCAATAATCTTCTTTCTGAGGATGCACGAGCGGGTCGCCATACACCTCGGAAGTGGATGCCATCAGGATTCGCGCTCTCTTTACTTTCGCCAAGCCAAGCAGGTTGTGCGTTCCCAGCGAACCGACCTTCAGCGTCTGTATTGGAATCTTTAAATAATCAATCGGACTGGCAGGCGAGGCGAAATGCAGGATGTAATCCAATTTGCCAGGAACAAAAACAAATTTGGAAACATCGTGATGGTAAAACTCAAATTCTTTCAGCTTGAAAAGATGTTCAATATTGCGCAGGCTGCCGGTAATAAGGTTATCCATCCCGATAACTTCATAGCCTTCTTGGATGAAACGGTCGCAGAGGTGGGAACCGAGAAATCCTGCTGCGCCTGTAATCAGCACTCGCTTCATTTAATTGGCAAGCTCCCTCCCGATGCTGCGGTAAACAAATCCCTTTTCCTTCATATCCCGGGGTTCGTAAAGATTTCTTCCGTCAAATATCACCCTGTTTTTCATCAGTGATGCCATTTTTTCAAAATCGGGTGAACGAAATTCAGCCCACTCGGTGGCGATGATGAGGGCATCAGCGTCTTTGAGTGCGGAATAGCGGTCTTCTGCATACCTTATTTTATCGCCCAGTTTCTTTTTCACATTGGTCATTGCTTCGGGGTCAAAGGCGGTAATTTGAACGCCCCGCTTTAGCAGTTCATCAATAATGTAGAGCGCGGGTGCTTCGCGTATGTCGTCTGTGTCGGGTTTGAAAGCCAGCCCCCACAGCGCGAACTTTTTGCCTTTCAAATGTCCGTTGCTGCCGAAGTGCTGGCTTATCTTCGGAATAATGATGGTTTTTTGCCTTTCATTGATTTCCATCACCGCTTCCAGAATTTTAAATTCATAGCCGCTTTCCCTGCCCGATTTAGCGAGTGCCTGAACGTCTTTCGGGAAGCAGCTTCCGCCATATCCAATGCCGGGGAACAAAAACCTTTTTCCGATACGGCTGTCGGAGCCGATGCCGATGCGCACCATGTCAACATTGGCTCCTACCCGCTCACAGAAGTTCGCGATTTCGTTCATGAACGTTATTTTGGTGGCAAGGAATGCGTTGGCAGCATATTTGGTCAGCTCGGCTGATTTCTCATCCATGAAAATAATCGGGTTGCCCTGGCGGACATACGGCTTGTACAATTCTTCCATCAGCTTTTTCGCCCTTTCCGAGCTGGTTCCTACCACCACCCGGTCAGGCTTCATGAAGTCATCCACAGCAAAGCCTTCGCGCAAAAATTCAGGATTGGATACGACATCGAATTCCACCTTTGCATTTTTCTTAATGGCAGCAGCCACTTTCTCAGCAGTTCCCACCGGCACGGTGCTTTTATCAACAATGACTTTATATTCATCTATTATTTTTCCCAACTTCTCAGCTACGCCCAGCACGTAAGACAAGTCTGCCGAGCCGTCCTCATCGGGAGGGGTGGGCAGCGCAAGAAAAATAATTTTGGTTTTCTTCACGGCATCGGCAAGGTCGGTCGTGAACGTGAGGCGACCTTCCCGGATGTTTCTTTCGAACAGCACATCGAGATGCGGCTCATAAATCGGTACCACACCGCTTTGCATTTTATGCACCTTCTCTTTATCAATGTCAACACAAATCACGTTGTTGCCCGTTTCAGCCAGACACGTGCCGGTTACCAATCCCACGTATCCGCTTCCGATGATTGAAATATTCATTTTCTTAGAGTTTAAGGTATTAGTAATTAGATTTTAGATTTGACGAAATCAATGACGCTCCTTGTAATGTGTTCCAGTTGCTCTTCGTCTAACTCCGTATGCATCGGCAGCGATAGCACTCTCTTGCTCAAATCCACTGCAACCGGAAAATCTTTGTCTGAATAACCTAACGGCTTATACGCATCATGTGCGTGCAAAGGTTTCGGATAATACACCATGGCAGGGATGCCCCGCTGCGAAAGAAATTCCTTGAGATGATCGCGGTCAATTCCTTCGACCGTTATAGTGTATTGATGGAAAACATGTGAGGAGGTTGATGAGCGGTAAGGCGTTTTAATTTGTCTGATGCTCTGAAAAGCCCTGTCATAATACTCCGCAGCTTTCCTTCTTGCGCCTGCATATTCATCGAGATGCCGCAGTTTTACCCGCAGAATTGCCGCCTGAATGGTGTCAAGCCGTGAATTCACGCCAATCATTTCATATTCGTAGCGCATCTTCTGACCATGATTCACAATACCGCGCAGCTTGTATGCCAGTTCATCATCATTGGTCAGCAAAGCACCACCGTCACCATACCCGCCCAGGTTCTTTGACGGGAAAAAGGAGGTGGTTCCGATATTTCCGATTGTTCCGGTTTTTTTCACCGAGCCGTTGCTGAATTGGTATTCTGCTCCAATCGCCTGGGCGGTGTCTTCAATCACATAAAGATTATGCTTTTGAGCCAGCGCCATTATTCCTTCCATGTCTGCTCCCTGTCCGTAAAGGTGAACGGGAATGATGGCTTTGGTTTTCGGTGTGATTTTTTTCTCAACCTGGCTGACATCCATATTGAAGGTCTTTGCATCCACATCCACCAGCACCGGCTTCAGTCCGAGAAGGCAAAGAATTTCAACGGTGGAAACGAAAGTAAAGGTGGTGGTAATCACTTCATCCCCGGGCTTCAAATCAAGCGCCATGCAGGCAACTTGCAGCGCATCAGTTCCGTTAGCACAGGCAATCACATGGCTGCAGCCTGCATATGCAGCCAGTTCATTCTCAAATTTCTTAACAGCCGGACCATTAATAAAGGCAGATGAATTAATCACTTCCTGAATGGCAGCATCAATCTCAGGCTTGATTTTCTCATACTGAGAACGCAAATCCACCATCTGGATTTCCTTCATCGCAATCATAGCTTAAAAAGCGCAGCAAATATAGGAGTATTGATTTTCAGAAATTTCGGGAAATAAGGGAAAGCTGCTACAGTTTCAGCGTTTTTAAGTTCCGGATTACGTTTCGGCAGAAATTCAGGTACGAAACTCTATTCACGGAGTTCCTGCATTCCAGGTATTATTTACATCCCCCACTTTCACTCCGATAAAATTCTGATTTGCGTATGACTGCGAAATGTTGTTATAGGTTCTGGTTCTCGCGAAAGGAAAAGGAGAAAAAGGGGGTCCGGGGAATACCTGGTCGCTATTGACAAACTCCCACAACCGCCCGTAGGTGAGCGGAGTAGAAGATGTAAGAGGGAATGTTTGTGTATTGCTCAGAACAACTTTTCGGGTGAAGGTAATATCAGCCGTAGAGACAGTGCCTGAATTGTTCGCATCAGCCGCAATGATTTTGTAAGCGGAAGTGAAAAAATTGTTCGTCAGCACCTGCTTGCGGATGAGGGAAATATCAGCCGTGGTAACGCCATTGTTAGTGATAACATCATTGCTTTTTGAAGGTGTAACCGTATAGCTGCCTCCCAGCGCTACGGTGAAACTGTAAAGTCCGTCCGAAGCGGTAACCATTGATTCGGCTTCCGTGCCGGTGAGGTTTACCGTCACGCCCGGTATGCCGACACCCGTTTCGGTTTGTATTTTCCCGGAGATGGTTACGGTGCAAGTTTGCTGGTGTGTGCACCCGCCCTGCCCATTGCAAGTATCCTGGGTACAGGCATCGCCATCATCGCAATTTGGAAGAATGCCGGTGATGCCGCCCGAGCAGATGCCGCAGTTGTCAACAGTTGCTGTTCCTCCGCATATACCCGCACAATCTTTAGGCTGAACGACAAATATGCCGGCTAATGGCGTGTCAATGGGCACTTCAAAGCAAAGCGGGCAAGTGCCTATTGTTACCGTTATAGTTGTGTTGGTCACCGTTGGGTAGGTGCCTGCCGCAGTCGGAGTACCGCTGATTAAAATGCATCCTTTTGAACCTCCGTTAATCGTGCAGTTCGAAGGATTACATTGGTAGGTTACTCCAGCCGGCAGCCCGGTAATGCTGTTTACTTTTATTTTTTTAATGGGATAAACGGTGCCTGAATTGGGGTCGGTAAA
>DATLYB010000075.1:0-6545 GCA_035575215.1 Chitinophagales bacterium | reverse complement strand
CCGCCACTGGGCTGCGCGTGCTGCGGAAGTCTGTTTCCGGCATTATGGATGAGGCGGATTTTGAACTGCTGAAACACCTTATCTCCATTCTCAACCATTTCCGGAAACCTCAATGGATTGACATTCACAACATGCGCGTCATCCAGTACGGCTCGGTGCTTCATGTGGACTGCCATCTCACCCTGCCTTGGTATTACAGTCTCAAAGAAAGCCATGAGGAAGTGAAAGAAATGGAAACGTTGGTAAGCCGCCAATCGGAACGCAAAGTGGAATTTTTCATCCACACCGACCCCTGCATACCCGCCTCCTGCGCCATCTGCAAGATGAAAGACTGCAACGTGCGTCAGCACTCATTTGAGAAAACAACGGAGTGGAATATTGACACCGTGCTGCACAACAGAAAGCACAGACTGGAAGTTTAAAATTTACAACTGATTAAACCCGCCTTCCCCAACTCATTCAGCCGTTGTGGGGTCAATGATGGTTTTCACCTCGCTGACTCTGTCAGCCGGAAATCCGCCCTGCATGGCGTGTTCGCGCACCATCTGTTCATTGGGCGCGATGTAAACGCAGTAAATCTTGTCTCCCGTCACATAGCTGTGCTGCCACTGGATTTGTGTTCCCATTTTGTCCAGTACGCCACAAGACTTTTGAGATATGGCTTTGAGTTGTGCTTGCGAGAGCTTGCCTGCTCCGGGCATTTCCCTCTCGATGACATACTTTGGCATAAGGAGAAATTTTAAGTAAACAATAAAAGAACACTTTGCTGATAAATGTACAAAATCGTTTTCGGAACTCCAAAGCCGCATTTGGTAATTTTGCAAAGATGTATTATCAAAACATCCTCGAAGCCATCGGCAAAACTCCGCTGGTGAAGCTCAACAAGGTTACCAGGGATGTCAGGGCAACGGTGCTTGCCAAGGTAGAGTTTTTCAATCCCGGCAACAGCATCAAAGACCGCATCGCGCTGAAGATGATTGAGGAAGCCGAGCAGAAGGGCTGGCTGAAGCCGGGCGGGACAATAGTGGAAGGCACGTCAGGTAATACAGGAATGGGCTTGGCAATTTGCGCCATCGTGAAAGGATACAAATGCATCTTCACCACCACCGACAAGCAATCGAAAGAAAAAATTGATGTAATGAAGGCAGTGGGGGCGGAAGTGATTGTGTGCCCCACCGATGTGGAGCCGGATGACCCGCGTTCATACTATTCCACCGCCAGGCGCATTGCCGAAGAAACGCCCAACTCGTTTTATGTCAACCAATATGACAACCTTGCCAACATGCGTGCGCATTATGAGACGACAGGTCCTGAAATCTGGCAGCAAACGGAGGGCAAAATCACGCATCTGGTAGTGGGGTGCGGAACAGGCGGCACGATTTCAGGCTGCGGCAGATTTCTGAAAGAAAAAAATCCCGCCATCAAAGTGTGGGCAATTGATACCTACGGCTCGGCATTGAAGAAATATCATGAGACCGGCACGTTTGACCCCAAGGAAGTGTACAGCTACATCACCGAAGGTATCGGGGAGGACATCATTCCGAAAAACGTTGACTTCAGCGTGATTGACCATTTCGAAAAAGTGACCGACAAGGATGGGGCGCTGATGGCAAGACGCATCACCAAGGAAGAGGGCATTTTTGCAGGCTACTCGGCAGGCTCGGCTGTTGCCGGAATCTTACAGATGAAAGACCAGCTGAAAGAAAGCGACCTGGTGGTGGTGGTTTTCCACGACCATGGCAGCCGCTATGTGGCAAAGCTGTATAATGACGAGTGGATGCGCGACCGGAGATTTCTCGATGACGTGCTGCCCGATGCCGAAAGCATCATCAGGCGCAAAGACCGGAAAGAAGTGGTGATGATAACCAAAGACAAACCCCTGAAGGAAGCCATTCACCTGATGAAGCAAAAAGATATTTCGCAGCTGCCCGTGACGGAAAACGGGCATGTCATCGGTTCAATCACGGAGCATAAGATTTTAAGCGCCCTGCTGACTGACCCCGCCTCAGCCAGTCATGCTGTTGCCGAGCACATGGCGCAGCCCTTTCCGTTTGTCGAACTGAAATCAACCACCCGGGAAATTTCTTCACTCATCAATAAAGACAACACAGCCGTGCTGGTGAAAGACCGCACCGGCTCCGTGCAGATTATCACGGAGTATGATTTGATTCAGGCGATAGCTGGTTGAAGCGGGTCAACGAACGGGTTACCAACCCATTCTCTTCTTCAGTTCTGTAATATGCGCCAGGTGATGTTTCCCATGCCAGGCATACATCGCAAGCACCTCATCCAAACGATTTTCTCTTTTTCTTTCCGGATGATAGAAGGTGCGCTTCCACTGTTCGGGAGTAAGGCTGCGCAGCATCAGCACCCAGCGTTGGTGAATGGTATCGAGCAAATCGAGCGAAATTTTCACCGGAGCGGTTTTGGCTTCCGGAAGTTCAGCCCAGCGGTCTTCCATGTAAGGTTTAATGGCAGGATTGTCTTCCGTGAGGGCGAGTTTGAAACGGATGTAGCCATTGACATGGCTGTCAGGCAGATGATGAACTACTTGGCGCACCGTCCATCCTTCCGGGCGATAAGGGGTGTCGAGCTGGGAATTGCTTAGCGGCTCGACCTCTTTGCGTAACCACCCCGGGAGGGTTGCTATTTCATTTATCCATTTTGAAATATCCACCGGAGAAACAGATACCGGTTTTGAAAATTTGCCGATGGGATATTTAAGCTGCCCGAGGCTGGGTTGCATGAGTTTGAAATTTGAAGTTTTGAAGTTTGAAGTCACTTGCAGTTTGAGATTAAAAAACAACAGCAAATTAAGGCGCCAGGACATTCAGCACCTTGGGAAGCACTTTCACATCCCAATCTTCTTTGAATCTGCTCAGTTCGCCATCCACCTGCAGCACCCAATATTTATTCTCTTCGTTTATCACCTTGCAGGTTGCTGATAAAAACAATTCATAATGCGGAATCCAGTGAGGTTTGCGGAGCAGAATCAACAAAGCATAAAAAGGCATCAGCAGGCGGGTGAACTTATTTACCACGACAATATCCAGAATTCCATCATCAAGTTGTGCATGGGGAGCAAGTCCTACGCCATAACCATATTGATTAGAGTTGCAAATGTTGAAGATGGTTACCTCGCGTTCCAGAATCTGATTATTTACCATTAACTTGATTCGCGTGAAATTCTTGAAGGTAAAGCCTTTTACCACCGCTACGGCATACGACAAAAATCCGCGCACCTTGTGATGCTCAAACCACTTCACCACATGCACCGCAAAGCCGATTCCCACATTGCTGAAAAAATATTTTCCCGGGGCATATTCACCGGCATCAATTTTTCTAACATGATGGTGATTGATGATTTTCAAAGCTTTTTCCACATTTCTTGGTATTCCTAAATGTCTCGACAAGCCATTTCCTGAACCAAATGGCATGATGCCAAGAACGGTGTCGGTATCCACCAGGCTGCTTGCTACTTCATTAATGGAACCATCACCGCCCACGGCAACAATAACATCATATCCCTTTTCCACCGCTTCTTTTGCCAGTTCGGTTGCATGACCGGAGTATTGCGTGTAGCGGATGGAATAATCATAAACACGATGGTCTAAATATTTTTCAATCAATAGCGGAAGCTGCTGCTTTTTCATTTTCCGGATACCCGAAATAGGGTTGATGATGAAAAGGATGCGCTTTTTGAGAGTCACGGCTACTTCTTCGTGGTCGTTGTTTGCTATTCGGAGTTATACGACACACCTGCGAATTACGAACGACAAACATACGGGAAAACGAAAGAAAGGCACACCTGACTTTCAAATCGCTTTCAGGCTTAAGTCAAGACTTTTGTATGAATGCGTCAGCGCGCCTACCGAAATAAAATCTACACCCGCAGCGGCATAATTCCGCACATTATCGAGTGTGATTCCGCCTGATGCCTCCGTTTCAAATTGCCGGTCAATCAGCTTCACTGCCTTTTTCAACTGCGGGAGCTTGAAATTATCGAGCATGATGCGGTGCACGCCTCCCGCGGCAATCACTTCCTCCACATCCTGCATCGTTGCGGCTTCGATTTCAACCTGCAGGTTTAAATTATTTCTCCGCTGATAATCTTTTACTGCCTCGATCGCTCTCTTAATTCCACCCGCACAGGCGATGTGGTTGTCTTTAATCATAATCATATCCCACAAGCCGAAGCGGTGGTTTTCTCCCCCACCGATTTTCACCGCGAGCTTTTCAAATTGACGGAACAGCGGAGTGGTCTTCCGCGTGTCAAGAATCTTTGCCTGATAACCCTCTACTGCTTTCACAAACCTTCTGGTGAGCGTAGCGATTCCGCTCATGCGCTGCATGAAATTGAGTACGAGCCGTTCAGCTTTCAGGATGGATTGCGAATTACCCTTCACCTTCATTACACGGTTGCCTTTTTTAATCGCATCTCCGTCATCAAAAAATACTTCAACGGAAAGATGCGGGTCAATGATTTGAAAAATTTTCCTCGAGAGTTCTATTCCCGCAATAATGCCGTTTTCTTTCGCAAGCAGTTCAGCTTCACTTTGTTTATTTGCGGGAATACAAGCAAGCGAGGTGTGGTCGCCTTCTTTAATATCCTCGTCAATTGCTGCCTTGATAAAATGTTCGATATCCAAAGCCGGTGATTAGTCGCTTTCGAAACGCAGCTCTTCGATGAATGAAGCCATACCCTTTTGCTTCAGGTAGATGTAAGTACGGAATGTACCCTTATCAGTAATCAATGTGCCGATGCCATACTGCGAGCCTTGCCCTGATGTGCCATGGTGAATGATTTTGAAGGAGGCAGGCCGGTTCTTGGTGAAAAAATCTCTAAGCACCATCTCTGCCTGCGCTTTGCTGTAGGTCTCTTCCTTTTCCAGAATGGTTATTTCCACAGTGTTGTCAAAATATTTCGCCAGCTCTTTTGCATTGCCCGTCTGTATAGCCAGTCCGATTCGCTCCAGGTCATTGGACAGGAAACCCGCTGAAGCAAGCACCATTACGGCCACACCCGTCACTATTGTTTTCATATTCTGCGATTGTTTATCTAAAATTAACCAAAATCATGCCATCGGCCCCGTTGGACGAAACGAGTGCTAAGATATTTGCTTTTCCTTCTGATAATTTAGCGAAATTATCAACAGCGCCTCTGAAGGGAGAGAAATGGCGAAGTTTGAAACGGGGGAGAATTCATAGATGCCATGATTATGAATGATGCTCGAGCATTGAAATATATTCTGCTTTTTGCTCTGCCAACAGCATTACTTTTTTCCTGCCAGAAGGAAGACTTTAAGAAAATCAATTTTCAATACTTTGATTTGCCTGGATTTATTGATATGGAAGTGAAGCGCTTGTCGGTTCAGAAACCGATGGTGCAGAAAATGGTGTTTCTTAACGGAAAGAAAGAGATAAAAATCACAGGCATTTCCAACTGGGAGAATGAGCTGAGCGCCTTCAAGGAAGCTGACATCAATAAAAAATCATTTCTGGGGAAATACAAGGTGGACAGTACTTTTATAGGTGGAAATCTTTTGCTAAGATATTCAGCTACGGAAGAAAAATTCAGGATAAGGGAGCTGACGGTACAATATGATTCAGAAAAGAAACCTGCAAAAATTACGGCAGTTATGGCTGCCAGCAATGTTCTCTATTCCTCACATCAGCAACTGGGATATGAAGCCGGAAAGGGCTATTGGATTTCCGGGAAACAAATCATTCGCTTTCTAGAACAAGATAGTTTTGCAATTGACGCATTGTTTTCCCCTTGAAATTATTTTTTGGCGGTTACTTTTTTTTACAATCATCACAATAATGGAGATTGCAGCTTGTGCGTTTGGTTTGCTGGAGGTGCATGAATGAAAATTCAAAATAAAAAACTATCCTGCAATTCAACTCCAAACTTACGAGCCGCACGCCTCGCAATTCTCCGGGTTATCCAGCGAGCAGGCGATTTGGTCGTGGGCTTCTTCGGCTGTGATATTGGTGATTTTGCCTCCCGTATTGACGGATACACCCTCCGGTATGGATGGGGCTGCCGCTTCTTTCCTGGCGCTGATGGTGAACTTGATGGGGTCGGCTGCGGCTTTTGTGCGCAGATAATACATACCCGTCTTCAAGCCTTTCTCCCATGCATAGAAGTGCATGGAGGTGAGCTTGGCGAAATTGGGCGTTTCCACGAAGAGGTTCATGCTCTGGCTCTGGTCAATGAATGGCCCGCGGTCAGCCGCCATGTCAATAATCACCTTCTGTGAGATTTCCCAGACGGTTTTATAGAGCGCCTTCAAATCATCGGGGATGCCGGGAATGTTCTGCACCGAGCCGTTGTTGCGAATCAGCTCTTCGCGAATGGAATCATTCCACAACCCGCGGTTAATCAGGTCTTGCATGAGGTGTTTGTTTACCACTACAAATTCGCCCGAGAGGGTTCTGCGCGTGTAAATGTTGCTGGTGTATGGCTCAAAGCATTCGTTGTTGCCCAGAATCTGTGAAGTGGAGGCGGTGGGCATGGGGGCAATCAGCAGGCTGTTGCGCAC
>DATLYB010000074.1:0-16934 GCA_035575215.1 Chitinophagales bacterium | reverse complement strand
CTGTTCCACCGCCACTGCCATAGCCCTGCGTTCTTCTGCCTTCGCCTGGGCGATGTTTTTGTCGGCATTAGCCTGGTCCATCTGCAATACGGCTCCGATGTTTTTTCCTACATCAATATCGGCAATGTCAATGGACAGAATTTCGAAGGCAGTTCCTGAGTCCAGTCCTTTTGCCAGCACGACCTTTGAAATCGAATCGGGATTTTCAAGCACCTGCTTGTGCGACAATGCCGAGCCGATAGACGTTACGATTCCCTCGCCCACTCTGGCTAAAATGGTTTCTTCCCCGGCACCGCCCACAAGCCTGCCTATATTGGCGCGCACTGTGACACGGGCTTTTGCAATCAGCTGAATCCCATCCTTGGCAACGGCAGTTACCGGAGGCGTATCAATCACCTTCGGATTCACCGACATCTGAACGGCTTCCAGCACGTCCCTGCCCGCAAGGTCAATGGCAGTTGCTAATTTGAAATTCAAGGGGAGATTGGCCTTGTCTGCCGAAATAATTGCGTTTACCACGGAAGTGACGTTGCCGCCTGCAAGGTAATGGGTTTCAAGGTCGTTGGCGGTGATGGTCAGTCCGGCTTTGGTGGCGGTAATCAACTGCTGTACAATCAGGCTGGGCGGCACCTTCCGGATGCGCATCACAATCAGTTGAATCAGGCTGACTCTGACTCCTGATGCCCATGCAGTGAACCACAACCCAAGCGGAATAAAGTAAAGGAAGACGAATATGCCGACAAAAACGGCAACAGATATCAGCACGATGAAGATAGGTCCCATGGTTAGGTTTCTTTTATTTGTGTCACAAATATCTTGTTTTCAGCAATCTTTACAACTTTTATCTTTTTGTTCGCCTCGATATATTCTCCGAGGGAAAAAACCTCCACTTTGTTTCCGTTAATCAGGGCTTTTCCTTCAGGACGAAGGTACGATACCGTAACGCCTTCATCACCTACGCTGGCAGCGGCAGCCTCTGTGATGGGGGCCTTGCCTTCTGAAACCTCCTTCAATGCTATTTTTCCGGAACTATACGTCCTGAAGCCTGCATACAGCAATACGCAGGTTGCCATCAGCGTGCAACCGAGGATAATGCTGCCGGTTTTCATGCCGTGTTCAGCAAAACCAAGATAAATTCCGATGGCGACAATGATGCCTCCGATGATACCGATGACCGTTGTTCCCGGCAGAAAAAATATCTCCGCTATCACGATTAACAGTCCGAGCAGAATGATTCCCCCTATGAGCCAGATGTCCATCAGGAACTACTTTTCAGAATAAGGGATAAGCGTGACATAGGCTTTGTTTCCTCCGGCATCGCTGTGCAGTACCAGCTTGTCGGCAGTTAATTCATAAATTTTCAGCTTGTTGGATGTGTCCGGTTTGCTGTTTTTTTTCAAAACAGTGGTAACCAATTCATCACCCTCAATATGCCATTTGCCTTCTTCGACAATTTTCCCCATCTCCACTTTGTATTTTCCATCGGGAAAAAATTCCATGGTAGGATTTCCCATCTGCTCGGCTGTCATGGTGTCATTATTCATCCTGAATTCTTTATAAGACCATTTCCTGGCAATTAATTTTTCCTTTTCACTCGACCGGTTGTTGCAGGAAACTAAAAAAAATAAAATAAAGGACACAATGCCAGCGCTCTTAAAATAATTATTCACCATGGACATAAAGCGTATTTTGCACCACAAAGTAACAACTTTTGCGAGGTTCTCAGTTGCCATAGTACAAGGGTTGCTAAGAATAACCTGCCCGAAGCACTTGAATGTAAATCATATAGCATCATGAAATTCGAACTCTGGCTAATCGGGAAAAATGAACCTTTCATCAGTGCAGGACTAACGCCCTTTGTCACGCGCATCAGGCGTTACGTTCCGTTTGAAATAAGGTATTTTGACGAACCCCGGAAAGGCAGCACCCCTGAACTTATTAAGATGACAGAATCAAAACTCATTCTAAAAAAACTGGAGCAAAAAGATTATCTTATAATTTTGGACACCCGCGGAAAAGAATATTCATCGGAACAATTTGCAGCGTTCATCACCGGAATAATGAACATGGGAAAAAAGAAAGCAGTCTTTCTTATCGGAGGCGCTTACGGCATTAACGAAGCCGTCTATTCGAGGGCGAATGCCATGCTTTCACTTTCCAGGCTGACTTTCTCCCACCAGGTGGTGCGGCTGGTTTTTGCCGAGCAGCTTTACCGCGCATTCACCATCATTAACCGTGAGCCGTATCATCACGCCTGAATTTGCCGATGTCCATAACTTTACTCATCATCATTCTCACTTGCATTGTTTCGATTGCTGCATTCAACAATCAACACATGATGCAGCAGCTCATCTTCTCCCCGTACATCATTAAGAGGAAAGGAGAATGGTTCCGGTTTGTCTCTTCGGGACTGCTGCATATCAATTTTCTGCATTTATTTTTCAATATGTATGCGCTCTATTTATTCGGAGGAATCACGGAAGCTTATTTCAAGAATATGTTCCGACCGGTGGGAGCTACCCTTTACATGTTCATGTACCTGCTCGCCATTGCATTATCAGAAGCATACTCTTATTTCAAACATCAGGATAATCCCAGCTATGCCAGCTTGGGCGCATCGGGTGCCGTGTCGGCAGTCGTGTTTGCCAGCATCTTGTTTGAGCCGCTCAACAAAATTGGATTGATTTTTTTCCCCGTAGGAATACCCGGCTTCATTTTCGGATTGCTCTATCTGCTGTATTCGATGTACATGGCAAAACAAGCAAGTGATAACATCGGACATTACGCTCATTTTTACGGTGCTGTCTTCGGATTTATCTTCCCCATAACCATGAAGCCATCTCTTTTTGAAAACTTCCTTGCGCAGGTAACCAATGGATATTGATTCAATGTTAAATACCATCACAAACAAGAAAACCTTTCTGCTGTGAATTTTCCAAAACAAATTGACCTCCGCAGCGATACTGTCACCCAGCCCACGCCCGAAATGCTGCAGGCAATGATGACTGCTGAGGTGGGCGATGACGTGTTCGGTGAAGACCCCACGGTGAACAAGCTGGAGCAGAAGGCTGCCGCTCTCTTCGGGATGGAAGCGGCACTGTTTTGTCCATCAGGAACGATGACCAATCAAATCGGCATCAAGATTCTAACTTCCCCGCTGTGCGAGGTGATATGCGACCGGGCTTCACACATCTATAATTATGAAGGCGGTGGGATGGCATTCACCTCTGCT
Source organism: Chitinophagales bacterium (assembly GCA_035575215.1). Classification (GTDB taxonomy): domain Bacteria; phylum Bacteroidota; class Bacteroidia; order Chitinophagales; family CAIOSU01; genus DATLYB01. Next base: position 13,702 of record DATLYB010000074.1, on the reverse strand, counting down.
GTGTCCATCAGAACGGTTAATGGCGACCGGGGCAGGCTGAAAGCGCAGGATGTGCTTGACAACATCAATCCCGATGATGTTCATTTTCCGGTGACGCGGCTTGTTGCCATTGAAAACACCTGCAACAAGGGAGGCGGCTCGTGCTACGACTTCAGCGAAATCAAAAAAATTCACAAGGTGTGCCGTGAAAACAACTTGCTGCTGCATCTGGATGGCGCACGGCTGTTCAATGCCCTGGCTGAATCGCGTCAAATTCCCAAAGACTACGGCAAGCTTTTCGATACCATCTCTATTTGCCTTTCAAAAGGATTGGGCGCTCCGGCAGGCTCGGTGCTTATCAGCAACCATGAGAACATCAAAAAAGCAAGACGCGTGCGAAAGGTGCTGGGCGGAGGAATGCGGCAGGCGGGCTACCTGGCAGCAGCCGGAATTTACGCACTTGACCATCACGTGAAACGGCTGAAGGACGACCACCAGCGCGCGAAGGTATTGGAAAAAGCTCTTCGCTCCGCAGCGTTCACCGATGATGTGCTGCCGGCTGAAACCAACATCGTGATTTTCCGGCTGAATGAGAAATACGATGATGCGGAGTTCATCAGCACACTGAAAGAAAAAGGCATCCTTGCCGTTCAGATGGATAAAAAATTAATGCGCTTCGTCACCCACCTCGACTTCAATGATGCGATGCTGGAACGCGTAGTGAAGGTGCTGAAGAAAATGTAACCTCAGCGGATTTTCCTTTCAAGAACATACCGCTGTTCAAACGTCAGCTCGTCTTTAGTGTTCATGTCAAAAAAATCGAAGCGCAGCGTTCGTTGGTGCTGCCCGGAATCGAGGTTGTCAAACAATCCGCATTGGCTGTTCATAAAAACGGTGACGGACTGTTCCTCACCGGGCTTCAGCGTGAAATAATCGGTTTGAGGATAAAACGGCAGCGCCAATCCCGATTCCAGGCAGCGAACGCTGAACTGAACCTGCAGCAGTTTGTCACCATAGTTAACCACGTTGTAGGTGAATTTCACCCAGCCGTCTTCGGGAATTTCTTTTTTCAGGTCGGATGAGAAATCAAAGACAAGCGAATCGAGCGAGTTAAAAGGAAACAATGCGGAATGAAGCAGGAAAAGAAAAAGGAAAAAGCTTTTCATGGTCCTGAAACTTATTTGCGTATAGTTCTCCGGTTTTTTTTTAAAAAACAAGCCCCTCCGGACTCACGGAGGGGCTTTGCTCCTTTTCACTGATTATTTCCCCTTATTGACCAATCACCAGCCATTGCGTGCCATCACAAAATACCTTCACAAAATCATATTGAGCCGCAAGCGAAGCGGTGGCAGCGCCATCTACCTGTTCAGCGCCATTGGGGTCAATGGTTACGGAATTCATTGAACCATCCAGCCTTTTGATGATGTAGATTCTTCCATTTGAAGAAGCTACTGCTGGGAGGTTAACTGTTACGTTGCCGCTGGCAGCATCTACCAGGATGATAAAGTTATTGCCAGCAGTATAATCACTGGTGATGGTTTGGCTTGCCGCATTAACTGTTCCTGAAAAAATTACAGGACCATCAACAAATGAAGTACCGGCAACGGTGAGCTGGTCAGCAATGCTTACATCGTCTGAAGCAAAAATGTCACCGCTCACATCAAGATTGCTTGACATGAACGTGTTGCCTGTTACATCCAGCACTCCGATGACATCGGCATTGCCGCTCACCAAAATATTGCTATTGAACGTGGCGTCACTTGTTACGTCAATCGTGCTGCCAAAAGTTGCCGCACCCGTAACGCTCAGCGTATTTGCCAGAGCAGCAGCCCCTGACACGCTGAAGGTGCCCGTCACGGAAGAGTTACCTGTAATGGCAGCTCCGCCTGCTGACACCGTGAGACCACCGGTGTTTACAATTACACCTGCGTCAACGCGCAAGTCGGTTAGGCGTGATTGGAAATTGGGGTCAACGTAGTAACTGCTATTGTCCCAGTCATACATTCTGCCTGAGATATACAAATCGGAATTGGTAGTTGCATTTTCACCCACAAAGAAATCGCTGCTTGCCGTTACGTTGCCGGTGGTGGTGATTCTGATGCCCTCGCTGTCACCGTCATTTGAAACGTAATGCGTACCAATCTTGATGTTTTGAGTAGCCGTGTGATTGCCGAGGTTATCGGCATCGAGGTAGGCGCTCAAATCAACCGAGTTGCCGCCAGAAATTGACAATGTGTTGCCGGCTAATCCCAGCGTTTGCGCATCGGTGTTATCCAGGAAGGATGAAAGGTCAACGGTGTTGCCTTCTGAAATGCTCAGGTCGGTGCCGCTTACGGACAGCGTCTGGTCATCGGTGTCGGTGTCATCCATGAAGGAAGACATATCCACCGTGTTGCCTCCGCTGATGCTGAGGTCCGTGCCGCTCAGCGACAGCGACTGCGCATCGGTGTTATCCATGTAACCGCTCAGGTCAATCACGGTTGCGAACGGATTGTTGGTAATCACGAGGTTATCACCCGATATGAAAAGGTCCTGAATTTCATTCAGCGGGTCGGCATCTGCATCGTCTTCCAGTGAAGAAAGGTCAACTGTATTGCCATTGGTAATCGTTAATTCGTTGGTAGCCCCGCTGAAGTTGAGCGTCTGGTTGTCAATCGAATTGAGGTCAATCACGGTTGCAAAAGGATTGTTTGTGATGGCAAGGCTGTCGCCAATCAGCATCAGGTCTTGCAACTCGTTGAAAGGATTGCTGTCATCATCATCAATGGTGATGGTGCCGCCTCCGTTTGATAAAGTCACCACGCTTCCTACTTGCGATAATGTTTGTATTTCATTGGCAGGGTCTGAGTCGTTGTCGTCAATATTCACTGTGCCGCCATTATGCGACAGAACGATTTCATCCCCCACGCGGCTGATGGTCTGCAACTCATTAGTCACATCTGCGTCAGCATCATCTTCCAATGTTGAAAGGTTAACAACGCCTCCCTGTTGGAGAGAAAGAATACCGGTTTGGCTATCAAACGCAATTTGCTGATTATCGGTGTTGTCCATGAAGTGATTCATGTCAATCACCGTTGCGTTGGGATTATTGGTAATGTAGAGGTAATTATTGTTGAAAACAAGGTCCTGAATTTCATTTTCAGGGTCATCATCAGGAATGATGACAGAACCACCGCCATTCGAAAGCGAGATGGTATTTCCGCTCTGCGATATTGTCTGCAATTCATTAACGGAATCATCATCGCCATCGGCAACGTTCACCGAACCACCACCGTGTGAAAGAGTGACGATAGTGCCGGTTTGTGAAAGCGTTTGCAATTCGTTAGCAGGGTCAGCATCGGCATCTTCTTTTAAATCAGTGAGGTCAATAGAACCGCCATTTTCCAGGTTGATGATATGCTGGTCTTCATCATAGCTGAGTTGCTGGTCATCGGTATTGAACTGCGACAGGTCAATCACCGTGGGATTCTGGTTTCGGGTGATACGCAGCATGCTGCCGATGACTTTTAAATCCTGAATTTCATTTTCAGGGTCTGCGTCAGCATCATCATTGTGTTCCACGGTTGCTGCGTGTCTTGCATACGGAACTGAAAGCAGCTCTGACATTCCCAGGTACATGAAGTGACCGTTCTGAGTGGGGTCAACTTCCACGCGAAGAAAATGCGGAGCTTCACCCCAGGTAATATCAAAGAAATTGCCCAGTTCGGGACTTCCGCGCCCTACTTCAACGGAGAACAAGCCAAATTCATTGGTGGTCACCGTGTGGACTTCGGAATATTCCATTGAAATACCTTTGAAGATGCCTAACCTGACATTCATGGTCTGGTTAGCCATCACCTCACCCGATGAACTGCGGGCGATAGCCTGGTATTTAAAGGCGGCTGGAGTTTGCGCCATCATCGTGAAGCACAACAACAGCATTCCGGAAATTGAAAGCAACTGTTTTCTCATGGTTAATAGGGATTTTTAATTGTTAGAGAATAATTTTTATCTTGATTTATTAATGACATACGTGGTAATCAGTCTGCCATCCAGCTTTCTCAGGCTCAGCAGATAACTGGCTGAAGCAAGGTCAGCGAGGTTGAGCTGAAAGTTCTTCTGCTGCGTTTTTTCGGAAATCAGCCTTTCGCCAGTCATGCTGTAAAGCTGAACAGAGATGATTTCTGCCTTATCACTGTTAATGGCGATGTTCAGCACATCTGATGTGGGATTTGGAAAAACGCTGATGTCAAATAACTCAGCCAAGGGTTCCTTAACAGCGGTTACCTTCAATTCACCCTGCTGAAATCCCTGCGTGAGCATCATATAAGCATTATCAACCGTTTCGACCACCGGTTCACCCAGCGTCCAGCTCAAACTGAAAGTGGGAGCAGCATAATAATCGCCCGCTGAAGCGACAACCTGGCGTTCCAGCGTTTGGGCATTGGAAATTCCTGCCGTCAGCAATGACAGGCACAGGCATATAACCGAAATTGTTGTCTTCTTCATTGTCCTGATGTTTTAGTTGGTTAGTGATGCCTTTGTTACGAGACTAACCCATCGAGTGTTTCAAAAAAAATTTGTGAGCGCTAAAAAAGTGAGGGCGAAAAGAGGCAATTAAAACGGAAAGCCAAGCATGACAGGCTTTTCAAGAATAAACTGAATCTTAAAAATTAATAGGGCAGATTCATCATTTTTGCCTTTTCCTGCTCATTCATTTCATCATAAAGCATTCGGAGTACATTTGCGACCTCTTTGTCAGCAGGATTCAGTTTGTAAAGTTTTTCAAAATAGACAGAAGCTTTTTTAGCCAAATCATAAACCTTTTTGGTGTCATTAACTGCAACGGTAGAAAGCTTGTGAGCTTCATTATTATAAATCGTTGCTGCAGAAATAAGAGCCTCTTTATTAAATGGGTCGGCTGCAATTATCTTCGCGTATTGTTCCGCTGCGAGTAACGGGTCAATCTTTTCAAGAAATTTTGCATAGTAGAAGGATAACCTGATGTCATCGGGATATTTCGCAGACAGCGTTGCATATTTGTTTTTAGCCAAATCGAGTGACGCGGTGTCAAATCCAGTCAGGATTGCTTCCATCACTTCCAGGTCTTTGAAATTCTGAGTTACCTGTAAGCCTTTTTTTACATATTTTAACGCCTGTTCCCTGTTATGATTCCTGAAAAAGTAATCATCAGCAAGGTGATAGCACGATTTGGCATATTCTCCTAAATATTTCTCATCGGGCTCTTTACGGTACATTTCCACTACCCTTTGGTAATCTCTGATTGCATTTGTAAAATCATTCGATAAGTCGTAAACCTCAGCACGGGTATAATAAAGAGATAGATTTTGGGGGTCTTGGGCTATTCTTAGATTCAATTCGTCCAGTTGATGGCTGTATTGATGCTTCTCCGACTGACCAAATGAAAAATTGAAAACCAACAGAAGAGTTGCTGTAAGGATATTGTATTTCATTGCGAGTGGGATTAATTGAAAAAATCATCAAAATTCACCCTTAAGGTAATAAAAATCAGTGAAAATTCAAGTTCGGACGAGAAAGGAAAAAAAAATGCAGGCGCACCAACTCAACCCCTCAAAAACTTGACAATAGATAAAAGTCAAGTTACCTTACTGCACGTCAGCACGCCTGCACCGTCCCACTCTGCACCCTTTGTTACGCCTGTTTTCATGCAAAGGTTACGTAAGCTGAAAAAAATGTGAGGATAGAAATCATGAATGAAAGTACTGCTGAAAAGAAAAACACTTGCTATAATAAAAGTATTTATTGTTATGAAATAATGCACAGTACTTCTATCTCCAACAATTGCTCTTTGAGAAAAAATTTGACAATTACGCTCGCTCATTTTACTTTACCCGAATCAAAACCAGACAGCGTCCCGCCCGCAAAGAATTCAGGAAGTAGAGATTGTATGAAATAAATACCAAAAGCCATGTTGAAGAAAATAGCCATTTTACTCTTTGTGCTTCTGATTGTCCAGATGGTGCTGTATGCGAGGCTGTATGCCAACGAGCTTGTTCAAAAAGCTGAAAGTATTACCAGAACTATTGCGGGTATTCAGGATGAACCCGGCAAAGACCAGGATGTGAATGCCTATTTGAAAAGCATTGGGATTGAAACAAAAGTGAACGAAGCCATGCTGGATGAAAAGTATCATGGAACGAAACTTATCACCGATCCCCTGAATGGGAATACCACCATCAGGTTTTATAATCCCAATTCGAACAACTACAGACTAGAGATATATGATGTCACCAAAGGGCTTGTTGCCAGTTTTGTCAACATCAGCTCTGACAATATACTCATTGACAAGAGTGTGTTCGATTCAGGCTCCTATATCTACAAACTCACAGGTGAAAACAATATTTTCTGCGGCACTTTTGTAATGCGTTGAGATATAGGACATTCTCCCGATTCAGAAATGGCTTGACGCTTCCATCAAGGCTGTTATTTAGATTTAGAAAAGCGAGAATTAATTACACTGAATCACAATTGGAGGAAGCTCAATTTTATTGCTCAGGTGTCCAGCACGGTCCTTCATTTGAAGAGTATAAATAACAGTATCAAGAGGATAATTCACATTTGGAACACATCCTGAACTGTCAGGATATAAACAACAGATGCCGTTAATGACAATATTTATTTTCCCTGATATTGCATCTGAACTTCCTTTGGGAGGTATATACGGAATCATATACCGTTCTATGCACCCTAATCGCAAGTCGGTAAGATATAAATTCCAATCGGTTCTGTAACATGAATCAAAATGACAAAGATTACAGTCCACTGAATCGGGTTTTTCTTTGCCTATATCACCATCCCCATCTGTAAATTCAAATTCTACTCTAACCGTATCCAACTGACTGATTGTTGTTCGCGATATTGATAAAAACCTTATTTCCGGTTCAACCGGATATTCAGGCGGGTTAAGACATCCACCGGCAAACATCATAACAACAAAATAATACGCTCGCTTTTTCATCTGATGTAGTTTTGTCTCCTAACCCCAATATTAGCCAATTTATTATACGCCTTTAAATAATGAATATCCCTCAAGAGGAGCTGAAGAAGTTGATTTTTGAAATAGATTCCGAAGAAATTTTTTCAAATCTCGCCTTGGAAATATTCCGGTTACAGGCTAAAAGCGTTCCGGTATATTCCGAATATTTGAAACTTCTTAACAAGGCAGAAAATGAAGTTACATCCCCAAAGCAAATTCCTTTTCTTCCAATCGCATTTTTTAAGAGAGAAAAAATCATTACCGGAAGGAAACCCGCGGAATTGATTTTTGAAAGCAGCACCACTTCAGGTCTGATCCCTTCGAAGCATTATGTGGCAGATAAAGAACTATATAAGAAAAGCATAACCACGTGCTTTAAATTGTTTTTTGGAGACCCCTCCCAATACTGTATTCTTGCCTTATTGCCTTCCTATTTGGAAAGAAAAAATTCTTCTCTCGTTTTCATGGCTGACCAACTTATCCGGATGACAAATCATCCATTGAGCGGATTTTTTCTCACGGAGTACAACGAACTATCCAACAGGCTGAATCAACTTGAAGCCCGCAATCAAAAAACTATCCTGCTTGGAGTATCATTTGCCCTTCTTGATTTCTCAGAAAAATATAGCATGCCGTTGAAAAACACCCTCATTATTGAAACGGGCGGCATGAAAGGGAAAAGAAAAGAAATCACACGAGCTGAACTTTATTCCTTTTTGAAAGAAAAATTCGGTGTTGTCCAAATTTATTCAGAATATGGAATGACTGAACTCCTGTCGCAAGCCTATTCCACCAGCGAGGGGATTTTTAAATCCCCTCCCTGGATGAAAGTTATGATTCGCAACCTCCACGACCCGTTTGAACTTTTAGCTCCCGGAGAAACAGGAGGCATCAATATCATTGACCTGGCCAATATTGATTCCTGCGCCTTCATTCAAACCGATGACCTGGGAAAAATTCACATTGACGGAACATTTGAAGTGCTGGGAAGAATAGACAACACGGATATAAGGGGTTGCAACTTGCTGGTGGAGTGAATTATCCATATTTTTTTCAGAGTCATCGCTTGAATGTGCTTAATTTGCTCACTCTGCTTCTCAGCAGATGGTCAGCTAATACTAATGCTGTCATTGCCTCCACAATCGGCACCGCGCGGGGCAGCACGCACGGGTCGTGGCGCCCCTGTCCTTTCATAATAGCTCTCTCCCCCGTAACACTTACGCTTTCCTGCTCCTGCATTATAGTAGCCACCGGCTTAAAGGCAACTCTGAAATAAATATCCATGCCGTTGGATATACCTCCCTGAATTCCCCCGGAGTGATTCGTTTTTGTGATGATTTTATTCCCTTTCTTTTCAAACATGTCGTTATGCTCTGAACCTCTCAGCTTTACCCCTTCGAAACCGGAGCCGTATTCAAAACCCTTTGTCGCGTTGATGCTGAGCATTGCCTTCGCCAAATCGGCATGCAGCTTGTCAAACACCGGCTCACCCAATCCAACTGGACAATTCCTTACAACGCAGCTTACTATTCCTCCCAGTGTATCGCCTTCTTTTCTCACCTTCTCAATCAGCGCAATCATTTCTTCGGCTGTCTTTTTATCCGGACAGCGGACAATATTTTTCTCCGCTTCATCCAGATTCAATTCCGTGTATTCCTTCTTCAATGACAAATTCCCGACTGCCGAAACGTATCCCTTGATTTCAACTCCGACTTCCCTTAACAGCAGCTTTGCAATTGCGCCTGACGCCACTCTGGCAGCAGTTTCTCTGGCTGATGACCTCCCTCCTCCCCTATAATCGCGGATGCCATATTTTTCCTGATAAGTAAAATCTGCATGGGATGGGCGGTAAACATCTTTCATCTTTTCATAATCCTGCGAGCGCTGCCCGGTGTTTTTGATAAGCAGCATTATTGGCGTGCCAAGTGTTTTTCCTTCGAATATCCCGGAAAGAATTTCCACTTCATCTGACTCCCTCCTTGTTGTGGTGATTTTTGATTGACCGGGTCTTCTCCTGTCAAGCTCTTGCCGGATGATATCTAAATCAACCTTCAACCCGGCCGGACAGCCGTCAATCACCACACCGATAGCAGGTCCATGTGATTCACCGAATGTCGTGATTCTGAAAAATTGTCCGATAGAATTGCCGGGCATGAAAACGAAGATAAAACTGTTTAAGGATGTCTAATCAGAGGCAGATATCAAGGAGCACTGACCGCCACTTTCACCGGCAGACCCTCCGGAATTACAAGAGGTGAAGTTTCGGGCATTTTATTCACCTCCCATCCGGCTTCTTTCCTGTCAGAAGCATAGCCGAGAATCTTCAGCATGTCTGAGGGTTTCTGCTCGTCAGCGAAGATGCGATGAATGAGATTGCCATGCTCATCACGGTTCAGCAGCACGTGCTTGGGCGAAGGGATGAGGCAGTGCTTGATGCCGCCATAACCGCTCAGTTCGTCCTGATAGGCGCCCGTATTAAAAAACGCAAGATAAAGCGGGGTGCCGTTTTCGATTTTTGGGAGGAACACCTGGTTGATGTGCATTTCAGAAGTGTAGTAATCGGAAATGTCGCAGCTAAGCCCACCGATGTTCACGCGCTGGTATTCTTTGTCCCACAGGTTCAGCGGCAGCAGAATGAAACGCTGGTTGATTCCCCAGATGTCGGGCAGGGTGGTCATCAGCGAGCCGTCAATCATGTACCACATCTCTTGGTCGTTTTGCAACTTCTGCCCGATGACTTTGAAAATCATGATGCCGCTCTCTCCTACGGTGAAGTTTCCGAATTCGGTGAAAATATCGGGCTCCTGTACTTTCGCCTGTTTGCAGTTTTTCTTGATGTGGCGGATGACTTCATCAATCATGTATTGATAGTCGTAATCGAAGCCCAGGGAATACTTAATCGGCAAGCCGCCCCCGATGTTGAGAAAGCGCAGGTCGGGATTGATTTTCTTCAGCTCGCAGTACATGCGAATTGCTTTGTTCAACTCATTCCAGTAATAGGTGTTGTCGCGGATGCCCGTGTTGATGAAGAAATGCAGCATCACGAGCTTGAACTTGGGATTGCCCAAAAACTTTTCCTTGTAAAACTCCATCACGTCTTTATAGCGGATGCCGAGGCGCGAAGTGTAAAACTCATGGTTCGGCTCCTCGTCAGCCGCGAGGCGGATGCCCACCTGGCAGTAATCCTGCACATGCTCATTGAAGTAATCGAACTCGCCCTTGTTGTCGAGCACCGGCACGAAATTCTTGCAGCCCTTATTGATGAACGACACAATCTTGCGCATGTAGTCCGGCTCTTTGTAGCCATTGCTGATGACGTAGGTGTCTTTTGTGATTTTAGTGCGCTCCAGCAGCTTGTTGATTAAATCAATATCGAAAGCCGATGATGTTTCGAGGTGAATATCGTTTTTCAGCGCTTCCTCCATCACAAAAGAGAAGTGGTTTGCCTTAGTACAATAAGAGTAAAAATAATTTCCGGAGTAGGCATGCTTCTCCATTGCATTTTTGAAAAGCTTCTTGGCTTTCTGGATTTGAGAGCTGATTTCGGGGAGATAGGTGAGTCGCAGCGGAGAGCCGAATTTTTCCGCCAGTTCCATGAGGGGAACCTCATTAAACAACAATCTGTCATTTTCGACTTTGAAACTGTCCTGCGGGAAGTCGAAGGTCTGTTCGATGAGGTCAATGTATCGGTTGTTCATCTATGTCGCATAAATTGATTTTGTTCAAAAATCAAAAATTAAGACGCAATATTAGTGTGTTTGAAAACATACTGATAAAACTTAGAGAAAATTTTTTATTGCCGGGGAAAGGAGTTTTGCACAACTGTTCATCCACCGGTTGCACTCACGCCTAACAATTGACATATCGGCTAATTAGCCTGATTCAACACATCCGCATTTCCACATCCCCGCCAGAAACTCTATTTTAGCGCACCCTTTCTGAAAATGAAACTTGCGCGTCCGCTTTTTTTTGTCACCCTCACACTGGCGTTAGCGTCACTGATGAACAGCAGGCTTGATTCCATTCCTCCGCTGGGAAAATTTCTCAGCCCGTTTACGGGATTCTGGCAGAATGCCGAAGGCGAAGAAGGCTGTCTGCATTTGGCTGACAAGCTGCAAGGCTTGCATGAAGAAGTTTCCGTGCAGCTTGACTCGCAGCGGGTGCCGCACATCTTCGCCCGCAACGACCATGACCTTTATTTCATGCAGGGCTATCTTACTGCGCGCGACAGACTGTGGCAGATGGAGTTTATGATTCGGGCAGCCAGCGGGCGCGCATCTGAAATTTTCGGGGAAAAAGCCTTGCAGCATGACCGCACCTTAAGGCGCATAGGCATTCCCTATGCAGCAAAAAACGCCATCGCCCACATTGACAGCGATACCATCGCCAAAAATGTGCTGTCGGCATATTCCGAAGGTGTGAATGCTTATATCCGCTCGTTGTCATACAAAAAACTTCCTCTGGAATACAAGCTGCTTAACTACAAGCCTGAAGCGTGGTCTCCGTACAACTCCGCTTTGTTGCTGAAGTTCATGTCAAACATGCTCACCGGCAGGGAATACGATTTTGAATACACCAATGCGCTGCAATTTTTGGACACGCCAACTTTCAATATGCTCTACCCTGATTTTCCCCCTGGCATTGACCCGATTGTTCCAGCTGGAATGCAACAAGGAGCTGAAAACCAGAGGCGCGTGATGGAGGAACAAAAGGCAACAGGCAATTTACAATCGGCTGCACGCAATACTGCAATGACCCGCCACTCGCAACCCGCAACATTCGTCTCTTTCGAGCCTGATGCTAAAAATGGCAGCAACAACTGGGCAGTGGCGGGAAGCAAATCATCAACGGGGCGTCCGATACTTTGCAGCGACCCGCATCTGCAACTGCGGCTGCCCTCGATATGGTATCAGCAGCAGCTTCATGCACCGGGCATCAACGCCTACGGAGTTTCGATACCGGGCGCTCCCGGTATTGCTATCGGCTTCAATGAGAAAATCGCATGGGGCGAAACGAATGCCGAGCGCGATGTGAAAGACTGGTACCGCATTCAGTTTAAGGATGCAAGTAAAAACGAATACCTCTATGACGGCAAATGGCTGCCTTCAAAAAAAGTGGTGGAAGAAATCAAAATCCGGGATGGCGAAACATTTTACGACACGGTGATTTACACACACCACGGTCCGGTGAGTTATGATGACAAATTCAAAAAATATGATTACTCCTACCCTGTCGCGCTGCGCTGGACTGCGCACAATCCGTCAAATGAACTAAAGGCATTCCACCTTCTTAACCGCGCCCGCAACTTTGAAGAGTACACCAATGCGCTGGATTATTATGAATGTCCGGGGCAGAATTTTGCCTTTGCCTGCGCGGATGGCGACATCGCCATCAAGCAGCAGGGAAAATTCATCTTGCGGAATAAAGACGAAGGGAAATTCATTCAGGATGGAACGGTTTCATCCTCTGATTGGAAGGGATTCATCCCGTTCAGTGATAATCCGGCAGTGATAAATCCTGACAGGGGCTTCGTCAGCTCTGCCAATCAACATCCCACCGATTCCACTTATCCATATTACTACCACGGCATTTACGAATACTACCGCAACCGCGTGATTAACCAGAAGCTGGCATCAAAAGAAATTTTTTCGCCTGATGACATGATGCGCCTGCAGAACAACAACTATAACCTGATGGCGGCTGAAGTCCTTCCCTACCTGCTGACAATGATTGAGCCGTCTTCACTTTCGCAGGATGAAAAAACAGCTTTCAGGTATTTGGCGGATTGGAATTTCAACAATGACGCGCATCTCACCGCGCCCACCGTCTTCACCGTGATGTGGGATAAATTTTATGAACTGCTGTGGGACGAATTTTTTCCCGAAGACAAAAAAGGATTGACCGCCCCTGATTACTACAACACCGTCAGCTTCATTATCACTCGTCCCGACCATCCCCTTGCCGACAACAAAGGGACTCCCGAAAAGGAAACCGTGAAAGACCTTGTGCCAAAAGCTTTCAGGGATGCCGTTGCAACATTGACAATCTGGAAAGATTCAACGGGAAAAAGCCTGGAATGGGGGGCATACAAGGGAACGCGTTTGGCCCACTGGATTCCCACGCTCGATGCCTTTAATGTGACGAATCTGCCCATTGGCGGCAACGAACACATCGTGAACGCCTGCACCCGCACCCACGGACCTTCGTGGCGGATGGTGGTGGCGCTGGGCGAAACGGTGCAGGCATGGGGCATTTATCCCGGAGGACAGTCGGGAAATCCCGGAAGCCCGTTTTACGCCAACTTTGCGCTGAAATGGGCAACCGGTGAATATGAGCCGCTGGTGTTTCTAAAAGATGCAGCCGAACCGAACGAGAAAATCATTTTGACTAAAACCATTCAGCCTGCAAAATGAAACTTACACAGTCCGTTCTTGCCACCGCTATTCTTTCGCTGCTGCTGCAATTGTTATTGCCGTGGTGGATAATCGTGGCGGCTGCGGCTCTTGCCGGGGCTATATTTTCCATCGGAGGGTTTCGGTCGTTTGTAAGCGGCTTCCTCGGAACGGCAGTCGTGTGGTGGGGTTATGCATGGATGATTGACGTGAAGAATCAATCGCTGCTTTCAGCCAGAATCGCTGAATTGTTTCATTTGGGAAATCCGGCACTGCTGATATTCGTTTGCGGGTTGCTTGCCGGTATTGTGGGCGGGTTTGCTTCAGTGAGCGG
>DATLYB010000073.1:0-3181 GCA_035575215.1 Chitinophagales bacterium | reverse complement strand
GGACAGCAGCTTTGCCGACATGCTCGATAATCATCCTGAATGTGTCGCCTATAATGCCAGCGTGCCCGGCAACGACCCGCCACAATACGAAATCACCGCCTCTGTCTATGTGCCCAAGCTTCGCCCGCATTATACCATTGTGATGTTTTTCATCGGAAACGATTTAATGGACGCCTCCCGCGCTGTCATCCCCTGTCGCGACCTTTATTACCAGACCAATGCAGGCTGGCTGCCATCCAGCTATGAGGGAATTGAATTTGCATCCGCGCAGGAGTCCTACAATTATTTTGCAGCAAAATATTTTGTGAAAAACCGTTTCAAAAAAATGATGATGCAGACTGCCATCGGCACAGCAATCTTTTCACTTCCGCGAAGGATAGAGGAGTACACCGTATGGGAGAAGAAAAGAAAGAGCGGTGTTGCCAATGAATATCTCCAGCGAATACGGAGGATATGCGAACAGCACCACTCTCGTTTTTTGCTTGTCATCATTCCCACAATGTATGATGACCTTTCAGAGGAATTCTATCAAAACCCCTTGAAGATGGTGAAGAACAAGTATCCCCGCCTTCTCACCGGAGTGGAAGATGCCACTCTCGTGCTGCCTATGCAAAAAAGCCATTACTGGTCCCTTCCTGACGGGCATTTCAATTATGAGGGGCACGCATTTGTTGCACGCATGCTGGAAGAAACGATTCTGAAAGACAAGATTCGCAGCAGTTAATTGTGTTTTGACATCCGCAAGACACATACCTTAGCTATACCCTCTTTATTTCCGCTCCGATTGCATTCAGCCGCTCGTCAATCTTCTGATAGCCGCGGTCAATCTGGTTGATGTTGGAAATTACGGAAGTGCCTTCTGCTGACAGGGCTGCAATCAAAAGCGAAACCCCCGCCCGGATATCAGGCGAAGACATGCTGATGCCCCGCAGGGGATAGGCGCGGTTGATACCCACTACGGCAGCACGGTGCGGGTCGCACAGGATGATTTGCGCACCCATCTCAATGAGCTTGTCAACAAAAAACAGACGGCTTTCAAACATCTTCTGATGAATCAGCACGGTGCCTTTCGCCTGCGTGGCTACCACCAGCACGATGCTGAGCAGGTCGGGGGTGAAGCCGGGCCATGGCGCATCGGCAATAGTCATGATGGAGCCGTCAATGAACGTCTGAATCTCATAAGGCTTGCAGCCATGCACCATTATATCATCGCCCTTGAATTCCATTTCGATGCCCAGTTTTTTGAAAACATCGGGAATCATTCCAAGATGTTCAATGCCTGCATTCTTAATGGTGATTTCCGATTGCGTCATCGCGGCTAAGCCGATGAAGCTGCCCACCTCAATCATGTCGGAGAGCAGACGATGCTCACAGCCGCCCAACGATTCCACTCCCTGAATTTTCAAAAGATTGGAGCCTACTCCCTCAATGCGGGCGCCCATGCTGTTGAGCATTTTGCAAAGCTGCTGGATGTAGGGTTCGCAGGCTGCATTGAAAATGGTAGTGGTGCCTTTTGCCAGCACTGCCGCCATGATTACATTAGCCGTGCCTGTCACGGAGGCTTCATCCAGCAGCATATAGGTGCCCTTCAGCTCGCTGGCGTCCACTTCATAAAAATTCGATTTTACATCATAGCTGAACCGGGCTCCAAGATGTTGGAATCCGAGGAAATGGGTGTCCAGTCTGCGTCTGCCAATCTTGTCGCCCCCCGGACGCGGAATAAATGCTTTTTTGAAGCGCGCCAGCAGCGGACCTACCGTCATGATGCTGCCGCGAAGGGCTGCCGCCTTTTTCTTGAAAGTTGCGGTACGCAAATGTTCGATATTGACATTGTCTGCCTGAAAGGTATAAGTGTTGGAATTTTGCCGGGCAACTTTTACGCCCAAATCCTGCAGAATTTCAATCAGCAGGTTGACATCGCGGATGTCAGGGATGTTGGAAACGGTGACCTTTTCACGGGTGAGTAGTACAGCGGAAAGAATTTGCAGCGCCTCATTCTTTGCTCCCTGGGGTACAAGCGAGCCTCTGAGCCGTTTGCCACCGACAACCTCGAAGGAGTCGCTCATTGCCTGTCGCGGTTATCTCGGTTACGTCTGTTGCGGTTGAATCCGCGGTGTCCACCCTGTCCCTGCCTGTCGCGTCCGCCATTGCGGTCTCTGCGGCTGCGGTCGTCCCGGTCGCGCCTGCCGTAGCCGCCTCCGTTGTTTCTGCTTTCGGCTCGCTTGCGCGGCTTTGAAGAGCGGGTGAGCGAATCGAGGTTGCTTCCTTCTTCCAGATGCAGCTTGCCTCCGGAAAGAATTTCAATGTCAGCCTTGATGGTTTCATCATTGGCGTTCTCCTTGTTCCAGTTGCGGTGCACCAGTTTCATGTAGTTCCCAATGCATTCGGTGAAGCCCCTTTTCTTATCCTCATCCTCCATGCTGATGGCTTTTTCAATCAGCCGCTCTACGTTCTTGCCGTAATGTTTGAACCGGATGTCCTGCTTGGGATAGCCGATATGCTTGGGTTTCCTTTGTATTACCTCCAGATTGGGCTTGGGATAGGGATAGTCAACATCCAGTTTGCCGCCTGAGATAATGTAGATATGGTCCCACAGCTTGTGGCGGAATTCGTCCACGTTGCGCAATCCAGGGTTCATCTGCCCCATGAGCTCGATAATAGCCTGCGCCAGCTTGTTGCGATTTTCCCTGTCTTTTACTGAAACGGCATATTCCACCATGCTCTGCACATGCCGTCCGTATTCGCGTATTACAAGATGAGTGCGCTGCGTGTTGTAATCGAAATCATATGTCTTTTTAACCATTGAAAATTTTTGTCAAAACTAAGAGTTAATTAGCCAATGTCCAATTGGTATTACCCCAAAATAGCAGTTGTCATCTCAAAAAAAAACGTTCAACGCCATTCAGGCAGGACACTTCCCCTACGCTTATCGTTCACCGTTTTACCGGCTCCTTCCACTTTTCTTTCATCCTTCTTGCGTTCCAATTCACCACTTACCTTCGCCCTTTACCAAACTCCCTGAGGTGAACTAATTTCATTCCCTCATGTTGAATCCTTCAAACTCCCACTATGAAAATCGGAATCGTTTGTTATCCCACGTATGGCGGCAGCGGGGTGGTTGCCACTGAATTGGGGCTGGGCTTGGCAAGAAAGGGACATGAGGTGCATTTCATTGCCTACC